>JAOAHX010000007.1:0-30638 GCA_026415035.1 Thermodesulfobacteriota bacterium
GGAGGGTTGAGCTCGACCTCGAAGGTGATCGATTCGATCTTTTCCCTGGGGAGGGAGAAGCCGAAGATGAGCACCCTGCGGTTCAACGGTGGGAGAGGCTGGGAGAAGGTCATCTCCTGGGGTGGAAATGCGAATTCCTCGGCAGGTTTCTTGTCGGCAAAGATCACCTCTTTTTGCGATACGATCACTTTGATCGAATTGGCCGGCGCAGACGCAACCCGGCTCTGGTTCACGACCTCCACATAGAGTTCGATCAGTCTTAGGGGCGTGGGAGAGGACTCCACTTCCCGAAATCTATGACTGATCTCTCCCAGTTTCACGATGGGCGCCTCTTTGGAGGCGGGTTGCGCTTGAGCCGCTGCGGAGATTAGCGTCAAAAAGAATAGTATCGGAAGAATACCGGCCCTGCTCATCTCGCCCATTCTGTCCTGATCCCCATTTTATTAAAAATTCCGAAGATTTTCAAGAAGTTTGTTTGACGAGACGGGTTGTTTTATAATGACGTTGACCTATCGGAGATCCGCAAACGATGAAACCTCTCTTGGCGATCGTCGGAAGGCCCAACGTCGGCAAATCGACCCTCTTTAATCGAATTTTAGGGGGGAGGAAGGCCATCGTCTTTAACGAACCGGGCGTCACCCGGGATCGAAATTATGCGGATGTGACCTGGGAGGGAAAGGCCTTCACGCTGATCGACACCGGTGGGTTCGAGCCGATCTCGAAAGATCGCATCTTTCTCCAAATGCGGGAGCAATGCCAGCTGGCGATGGAAGAGGCCGACGGGATCCTCTTCGTCATGGATGGAAAGGAGGGTCTCACCCCTTCGGACAAGGAGATCGCCGACCTCCTGAGGAGGCTCAAGAAACCCGTCTTTTACGTCGTGAATAAGATCGATGGCCCCGGAAAAGAGGACCGGACCTTCGAATTTTATGGCCTCGGGGTCGAGCGGCTCTTTTCCATCTCAGCGGAGCACGGATACGGTGTCAATGAATTAATGGACGAGGTGATCCAGACGCTCCCCGAAGGGGCCGAAGAGCAAGGGAATGGAGAAAGGGTGAAGGTGGCCCTCCTGGGAAGGCCCAATGTGGGGAAATCGTCGCTGATCAACCGCATCCTCGGCTACAAGAGGGTGTTGGTGGATGAGGCGCCGGGCACGACCCGTGATGCCATCGACACCCATTTCGAACGGGATGGAAAGCGCTACACCCTGATCGATACCGCAGGGATTCGGCGAAAGAGCCGCATCAGCCTTCGCCTCGAAAAGTACAGCATCGTGGAGGCCCTCCGGACGATCGACCGTTGCGATGTGGCGATCCTCCTCATGGATGCGAAAGAGGGCGTCACCGATCAGGATGCCAGGATCGGCGGGTTCATCCACGAGAAGGGCAAGGGATGTATCCTGGTCTTGAACAAGTGGGATCTGGTCAAAAAGGATTCCGAGACGCTGTCCGCCTATGAAGAAGGCGTCCATGAACGGTTGAAATACCTTTCGTATGCTCCGGTCCTGTTTATCTCGGCCTTGACAGGCCAGCGGGTGGGGAAGGTCCTCGATCTGGTGGACCGGGTGGCCGAGGAGGCGCGCAAAAGGATTCCCACCGCGATGTTGAACAAGGCCCTGAGAGAGTGGGTGGAGAAGGTCCCTCCGCCCTCTTACCGCACCCGGGCGGTGAAGCTCAACTATATGACCCAGGTCTCGGTCGCCCCTCCCACCTTCAACCTCTACACGAACTTTCCGGAAGGCATCCATTTCTCCTACGAACGCTATCTGCTGAATCAGATCCGGGAGTCTTTCGGCTTTACGGGAGTTCCGATCCGACTCCAATTCAAGAAGAAGAGAAAGGAACGTTGAGATGGCCAATCGCCGAAGGAGGAAATCGATATTCGTCCTCGCCGTCGCCCTCATCGTGCTCGGAGGGTGGGGAGGATACCAGATATGGGGCCGCAAAGAGGCCGGCCAGAAGTTCAGGACGATGAGGGTGGAGCGGGGCGAGATCCGCTCCGTGGTCACGGCCACCGGCACCATCAACCCCGTCACCACCGTCCTGGTGGGAAGCCAAATTTCAGGGACCATCAAAGCCCTCTATGCCGATTTCAATTCCCTCGTCCGAGAGGGCCAGGTGATCGCCCAGATCGATCCCGCCATCTTCGAGGCCCAGGTGGAGCAGGGGAAGGCGAGCCTTCTGAATGCACAGGCCAACCTATTGAAAGCCCAGGCCAACCTCAAAAACGCAGAGGCCAATCTCAAGAAAGCCGAGGTGGCCGTCATCGATGCGAAGAGGACCCTGGACCGCAACCGGGAGCTCATCGAGAAGCGGGTGATCGCACAGGCCACCCTGGAAGCGGCCGAAACCCAGTACGAGACCGCCCTTGCCCAGAGGGAGGTGGCCAGGGCCCAGTTAGAGGCGGCCAGGGCCCAGGTCGAATCGAGCAAGGCCCAGGTCGAACAGGCCAGGGCCAGCCTCAAGGTCTCCGAGACCAACCTGAGATATACGACGATCCGCTCTCCTGTGAACGGCATCGTCATTTCGAGGAATGTCGATGTGGGCCAGACCGTGGCGGCAAGCCTCCAGGCCCCCACCCTATTTACGATCGCCAAGGATCTGACCCAGATGCAAGTGGATACGAACGTGAGCGAGGCCGACATCGGGAGGATCGCAAAGGGTCAGAGGGCGACCTTCACGGTCGACGCCTTTCCCGATCGGACCTTTCAGGGAAGGGTCTCGGAGATCCGGAATGCGCCCCAGACCATTCAGAACGTCGTCACCTATAATGTCGTGATTCAGGTGGAGAACAGGGATCTCCGATTGAAGCCCGGGATGACCGCCAATGTCTCCATCGAAATCGAACACAAAGAGAACATTCTGAAAGTTCCCAATGCGGCCCTGAGGTTCAGGCCGGAGTCTATCAAAAGGGAGAACCAATCGCATGGGGCCTCGGCCAAATCGGAATCGTCCCTCTCCCATTCAGGGAGGAGCCTCCTGGAACGGCTGACCAGGGAACTGGGCCTGACGGCAGAACAGCAATCCCGGGTGGAGATGGTCCTTCGCAGCGCCAAGGCCGAAATCCAGGAGATCAGGGAGAGATCCAGACCTGAGGAGGCCCAGGCTCATATCCGGGCCTTGATCCGGCAGAAGATCTGGGGGATTTTGACGGAGGAGCAGAGGGAACGCATGAAGGAGATGGGACGGTCTTCCGAAAAGGCACCGGCCCGACCGGGGAGGGTCTGGGTCCTCGGAAAGGATGGAAAACCCAGCCCGGTGGAGATCCTTGTCGGGATTACCGATGGGACCTTCAGCGAGGTGGTCAAGGGAGAGCTCGAGGAGGGGACCGAGGTCGTGGTGGAGGAGGTCGTGGCCAGAAAGCCGAAATCGGGCACACCCGTCCCTTCGATCAAAGGGCTTCGCTAAACCGAACCGATCACCGGCCTCGATCCCTTTTTAAATTTCGGGAGAAGAAAGTTTCGGGCAAATAATAATGATGGGACCGCTCATCCAGGTCAGGGATTTAGTCAAAGTCTACCATCTCGGCGAGGTGGAGGTGGAGGCCCTCCGGGGCGTTACCCTCTCGATCGAGAAGGGAGAGTTCGTGGCGGTGATGGGAGCCTCAGGGTCGGGCAAATCGACCTTCATGAACATCCTCGGACTGCTCGATCTGCCCACCCGGGGGGAATATCTCCTCGAAGGCCAGACCAGTTCAGATCTTTCGGGGGATGAGCTGGCCGAGACTCGGAATCGGAAGATCGGTTTCGTCTTTCAGGGGTTCAATCTCCTGAGCCGGACATCGGCGATCGAGAATGTGGAGCTTCCCCTGATCTATGCCGGCCTCCCCAAAAGGCAGAGGCGGGAGATGGCCGAACAGGCCCTCAACGCGGTGGGTCTGGTAGGAAGGGCCCATCACCATCCGAGCCAACTGTCGGGCGGAGAGCAGCAGCGGGTGGCCATTGCGAGGGCCCTGGTCAATCGGCCTTCCATCCTCCTGGCCGATGAGCCGACCGGGAACCTCGACTCCCGGACGAGCCAGGAGATCATGCGAATCTTCCAGAGGCTCAACGGAGAGATGGGGATCACCATCGTCATGGTCACTCACGAACAGGACATCGCTGCCTACGGGAAGCGAAGGGTCCTCTTCCGGGACGGCAAGGTGGTGGAGGATTCTGCGGGATGACGACCCTTCTGGCCAGCCTCAGGATCGCCCTCCGGGCCTTGATGGTCAACAAGATGCGCTCCGGACTGACCATGCTCGGGATCATCATCGGCGTGGGGGCTGTGATCGCCATGATCGCCGTGGGTTCCGGGGCGAAGAAAAAGATCTCGGATCAGATCGCCAGCATGGGATCCAATATCCTGATCGTCCTCTCCGGAAGCGCCACCAGCGGAGGATTGAGACATGGGCCCGGGACCGTTCCAACCCTCACGGTGGAGGACGCCAAGGCGATTCAGTCTGAGATTCCCGGGGTAAGGCTCGTCGCCCCTCATCTATCGGGTGTTGCCCAGGTCGTATTTGGAAATCAGAATTGGTCCACAGTGGTCTATGGGACGACTCCAGAGCTTCTTGAGATCCGGGAGTGGGCCCTCCAGTCGGGAAGGGGCTTTACAAAACAGGAGCTCGACGGCGCGGCCAAGGTCTGTCTGTTAGGGAAGACCGTGGTCGACAACCTCTTCGGGGGGATCGACCCCATCGGTCAGATCGTCCGGATCAAGAAGGTCCCCTTCACGGTGATCGGCGTCCTCAGCCCCAAGGGACAATCCACCTTCGGCACGGACCAGGACGATACGATCTTCGTTCCCCTGACGACGGCTCAAAAACGCCTCTTCGGCCAGCAATTTCCCGGGATGGTGAGGGTGATCACGGTCCAGGCGAGGGAGCCCGAGCTGATGAAGTCGGTGGAGGAGCAGATCACCGAGCTCCTCCGCCAGAGGCACCGGATCGGACCGGGGCAGGAGAATGACTTCTCGGTTCGAAACCTGACCGAGGTGGCCACGAGCGCGGAAGAGTCGGCCAGGGTGATGTCCCTGCTCTTGGGGGCCATCGCCTCCATCTCCTTGATCGTCGGCGGAATCGGTATTATGAATATCATGCTCGTCTCGGTGACGGAGCGGACCCGAGAGATCGGGATCCGGATGGCCGTGGGCGCCCGGGGCAAGGATATCCTGCTTCAGTTCCTGATCGAATCGCTCGTCCTGAGCCTCGTGGGAGGCGTCCTGGGGATCGGAGTGGGGATCGCCGGCACCTTCATCCTCTCCCACTTCACCCAGTGGCCCATCCTCTTTTCGGTCGAGGCCATCGGCCTGGCCTTCCTCTTTTCGGGGTCCGTCGGGGTCTTCTTCGGGTTCTATCCTGCCCGAAAGGCCTCCCGCCTCAATCCCATCGAGGCGTTGCGGTATGAATGAAATCCTGATTTCGGAAGGAAGGAGATGACGCTGATCGAATTTTTTCTCTTCATCGGAGTGGGGTGCATCGTCGGCTTCCTCGCCGGCCTCTTCGGCGTGGGCGGCGGGTTTGTGATGGTCCCCGTGTTGATCCTCAGTTACGAGCACCTGGGCATTTCTCCCGAGGTGCTGACCCATATGGCCATCGGAACCAGCCTCTTCGTCGTCCTCTTCTCCTCCGTCACCAGCGCCTATCAGCACAGCCGGCTGAAGAACATCGACTGGCGGGCCGTGCTGATCCTCGGCTTCTCCAGCGCCTTGAGTGCCTTTTTGACCGCCAAGGTGGCCTCCTGGCTAAGCGGAAGGCAACTGCGGGTCGCCTTCGCCATCATCGTCAGTTTGGCCGCCATAAGGATGTTGACGGAGAGCGAGACCAAGGCCGAGAAGAAGATGGAGTCCTTTCAAAGACCCAATGGCTACGGTTTAGGGGGGATCGGTTTAGGGGCAGGGGTCGTTTCCGCATTGGCCGGGATCGGCGGAGGGCTTTTTACCATCCCCATGATGTACCATTTCCTCCATTTCCCATTAAAACGGGCGATCGGGACCTCTTCGGCCGCCATCTTTATCACGGCCTTCTTCTCGGTTGCAGGTTACATCCTCAACGGGATGGGCCGTCCAGGGTTGACCGAGTGGAGTTTGGGGTTCGTGGATCTTCACCGGGGGATCGCCCTTGCCCTGGGCACCCTCTTCCTGGCGAGGCTGGGTGCGAAGGTCTCTTTTAGAATGAATCCCCATCGCTTGCGCAAGCTCTTTGCCCTTTTCGTCATCCTCATCTCGATTTATATCATCGCCAGATGAAAAGGGAGGTTCACCCATCCCTCTTCAACTCACCCCAAAAAGGGATAACAGGGCGTCTTCTTTGGCCTCCCGGATGTGTTCCCTCATCACCCGCTCACAGAGATCGGGGTCCCTCAACTGAAGGGCCATGATGACCTTTCGGTGGCCCTCGACCGCCCTCTTTCCACCATCGGGATATCTCAGGGTATCCTTCCGGTATCGGAGGACGAACTTTCGGATGTCGACCATCAGCCGGAGAAGTTGCCTCTTGTCACCAATCATCGAGTGGAGGGCGTCATGGAACCGGGTGTTCCACTTGAAGACCTCTCCGATTTTCCCTCTTTTTAGGGCCTCTTCGGCTTTCTGGATGAAGCGGTTGAGTTGGTCGAGCTCTTTATCGGATATCCTTTTCGAAACGATCCTCAAGGCATACCCTTCCAGGATGGCCCGGATCTCAAAGAGCTCCTCGACCTCCTCTCGCGAGTCACCGGCCACAAAAAATCCTCTCTTGTTCCGGGGTTTGACCAGCCCCTCTGCCTCCAGTTTATGGAGCACTTCCCTCACCGGCGTCCGGCTCACCTTGAGGGTCTTTGCCAGGTTTTCTTCGGTCAGTTTATGGCCGGGAGGGAGGCGGCCCGAAAGGATCGCCGATTTCAGATAGGAATAGACCCTTTCCCTCGCAGGGAGGGCAGGGTTCCCTCTCGATTTGTCCTTGGGGTTCTCCATGGGATCGCCGTTTCAGTCCTCTTCGATGATCTTCGGCTTTTTTCGGATCACGCTGTAGAGGATGGAGATCAGGGCGATGGCCAGGATGATCCCAGCGATGGGTCGGAAGAGAAAGGCCGACAGGTCATAGTCGACCATCCTCATCCCCCTCCTCAAGGAAATTTCGGTGAGATTGCCCAGGACCAGGCCGATGATCATCGGCGCAATGGGATAGTTATACCTCTTCATGAAATAGCCGATCACCCCGAAGAAGAACATGATCCAGAGATCGGTGGGGTCGTTTCGAATCCCATAGGAGCCGATGGCGGCGAAGATGAAGATGCAGGGGCCGAGGATCGAATAGCGGATCCTCCGGAAGTTGGAAAAGACCTTGGCCACCCCGAGCCCGGCGAAGAGCATGAGGATGTTGGCCAGAAACATGGCCAAGAAGATGGAGTACATGAGCTTCGGTTGGTTCATGAAGAGCATGGGACCGGGTTGCAACCCGTGGACGAGGAAGCCGCCGATGATGACCGCTGTGGTGGCGCTTCCAGGGATGCCGAGGGTCAGCAGGGGGACCATCGCGCCTCCGGTGGCCGCATTGTTCGCCGTCTCGGGAGCGGCGATGCCTTCCGGGATACCCGTTCCAAACTTTTCAGGGTTCTTGGACCACCGGACCGCTTCGGCATAGCCCACAAAGGCGGCGGTGGTCGCACCCACTCCCGGAAGGATGCCGATCCACGTCCCGATGAGGGCCGACCGGAGGACGAGCCACTTCATCCTTAAGATTTCTTTGAGCTTGGGAAGTTTGGTCGAAACCTTTTCGAGAAAGACCTCCTTGGTATCCAGACGGGTCTCGGATCTGGCGAGGATTTCGCCCACCGCAAAGGCCCCGATGATGGCGGGGATGAAGTTGATCCCTCCGATGAGGGCCTTTCCGCCGAAGGTGAACCTCGGATCACCGGTCATGGGGTCGATCCCCACGGTCGCCATCAGAAGCCCGAAGACACCGGAGATGGCCGCCTTCTTCATCCCCCTTCCACCGAGGGAGGCGATGAGGGTGAGGGCGGTGATGGCGAGGGCAAAATACTCCGGCTGGGAGAAGGTGAGGGCGACCCTGGCCAACAGGGGGGAGACGAGCGTCATGACGACCACGCTGAAGAGCCCTCCGAGACAGGAGCACATGACGGCAAAGCCGAGGGCCTGAGCGGCCTTGCCCTTTTTGGCCATCTCATAACCGTCGAAGACCGTGGCCGAGGCCTCGGGGGCTCCCGGGACATTGAAAAGGATGGCCGAGATGGAGCCTCCGTAAGTCCCCCCACAATAGACGGCCGACAGCAGGGCGAGGCCATTGATCGGGCTCATGGCGAAAGTGAAGGGGATGAGGAGGGCCGTTCCCATGGTGGAGTTGAGACCCGGAACCGATCCGAGGATGACGCCGAGGAGGACCCCGCCCCAGATGATCAGGAGGGTCAGGGGATTGAAGACATTCTGAATGGCTCCCAACCAGATATCGAGCATGGCGGTCTTCTCCCTTTCCTTCAATAGAAGAGGTGGCTGAAGTCGAGAAAGATACCTGTGCCCCGGGGAAGGGGGACGTACATCGCTTTGGTAAAGACGTAGACGATGAGGACGGTCATGCCGAGGGAGACCCCGATCATCCAGGCCTTCTTCCTCTCTCCTAAGAGATACATGAAGGCGATGAGAAAGAAGGGGGTGAGGGCGATGAACCCCACCACCTTCAACAGGAGGAAGTAGAGGACGATGAATCCGATGGCCAGAAGGAGCCTCCCCTTGCCCTTATCCCATTTGGGGGCGCCTTTCGCCTCTTCCCCTCCCTTCCTCTTTTGTCGAAGGGCATCCACTGCCACGAGGAGGCTCAGGCCCATGAGGCAGACGAGGAGAAACTCGGGCCAGTAGGCCGGCCCGAGTTTCGCATAGACGTCATGTCCCTCAAATTTCTGGGCCTCGAAAAAGAGGAAGAGGGAGCCGAAGAAGATCACCCCGCTGATGATCAGTTCTCCGAGTATCATCGTTTTTTTCTCCCGTCTATTTCTTCTTCAGGTATCCGAGTTCTTCGAAGATCTCTTTATATCTCACGTACTCTTCGTCCCAGAACTTTCCGAACTCCTCCGGCCCTTTCCATCCTGGTCGAAGATCGAGGAGGTTGGCCTTTTCGATGGCCTTGTAGTTGGGATCCTGAGAGCATCTCTTCAGGACATCCGCCAAATAGTCGATGATCTCCTGGGGCGTCCCTTTCTTCACGGCGAGCCCTCTCCATCTCCCCATGGTGATGTCGTATCCCAGCTCTCTCGCCGTGGGGACATCGGGGAATTTTTCGAGCCTCTTCTCCGTGAAGACGACGAGGGGCCTCAATTTTTTTGCCTCAAGGAGGGACATGATCACCCCGGGTTCTTCATGGAGAACATCGATATGCCCTCCCAGGACGGCCGCATGGGACTCTGGGGCCGAGTCGAAGGGGATGTATTTCACTTTGATGCCCGCCTTTTTGGCGAAGAGCATGATGATGACCTCGTCCGGGCTGGCCGGGGTCGTTCCGGTGAACTGGAGCTTTCCAGGGTTCTCCTTGGCGTATTTGATCACCTCCTGGATGGTTTTAAAGGGGCTCTCGGCCCTCACATAGAAGATGCTCTGGTCTTGCTGAACCATGCAGAGGGGGGCAAACTCCTTGTAATTTTCACGGCCGAAGATCGTATTGATGATCTGTTCAGGGCTGAAATTGTAGATGGTGTACCCATCCGCAGGCTGGGAGAGGACATAGGTGGAGGCCTTCACCCCCGCCCCTCCGGTGAGATTGGTGACGTTGATGGGAACCCGGAGGATGGCCCTGGCCGGCATCATCAAGCTTCGAACGAAGATGTCGCTTCCCCCCCCTGCCCCATACTGGACGACCACCTCGATCGGCCGCGTGGGGTAATCTTTGGGTTTCGGGACCTGAGCCAAAGCCCCTCCTATGGCTGACAGGATCAGGAGGCTGACGATCAAAACGGTAACAAACGCTCTTCCTTTCATGGAACTCCTCCTTTCGAAAAAGTCAAAAGCGGGATTCTTCCTCCCAGACGATCGCCGACCTTCTCTTACGATTGGCTTTTGGTGAGATAATCCAGCGCCTCTGATACACCTCCTTTCGAGAACGGGATCCGGGCGAGGGAAAGGCCCATCTCGATCCCACAGAGGGTCCCGGCGAGCATGAGCTCGTTGAAGTCTCCCAGATGGCCGATGCGGAAGACCTTTCCCCTCAATTTTCCAAGCCCTGTTCCAAGGGACATGTTGAATTTTTTCAGGATGAGACCCCGGAGCTCATCGGCGTCATATCCATCGGGCATGACCACGGCCGTTAGGGTGGAGCTATATTCTTCGGGAGAGAGGCAGAGGATGTCGAGTCCCCAGGCCCGGACCGCGCGACGGGTGGCCTCCGCGAGGCGGCGATGTCGAGAAAAGACCTGTTCCAGGCCCTCCTCGAACAACATCCGAAGGGATTCTCTGAGGCCGTAGAGGAGATTGGTGGCAGGGGTATAGGGAAAGAACCCCTGCTGGTTGTCGCGGATCATGGCTTCCCAATCCCAGAAGGATTTGGGGAATCGGGATCCTTTGGCGGCTCTCAGGGCCTTCTCGCTGATGGCGTTTAACCCCAGACCCGGGGGGAGCATCAGGCCCTTTTGGGAACAGCCTACGGTGACATCGACTCCCCATTCATCGTGCCGGTAATCGATCGAGGCGAGCGAGGAGATGGTGTCGACCAGGAAGAGGGCCGGATGGCCGGCACGATCGATGGCCTTTCGGACCTCGGCGACCCTGGTGGTGACGCCTGTGGAGGTTTCGTTGTGGACGATGGCCACGGCTTTGATCCGTTGCCCCTTATCCCTCGAAAGGATCTCCTCTACCTTCGCGGGATCGACGCCCCTTCTCCAATCTCCGGGGACGAACTCGACCTCAAGGCCGAGCCTGACGGCCATATTCCGCCAGAGGGTTGCAAAGTGGCCTGTCTCGAACATCAGGATTTTGTCGCCGGGAGAGAGGGTGTTGACCAGAGCCGCTTCCCAGGCGCCCGTTCCGGAAGAGGGAAAGATCACCACCTCTCCGGACGTCTGAAAGACCTTTTTTAGGCCCTGAAGCACCTCCCGGGCCAGTTGGGCGAACTCAGGTCCGCGGTGGTCGATGGTAGGCTGGGACATGGCCCTGAGGACACGGTCAGGGACATTGGTGGGTCCTGGAATTTGAAGGAAGTGCCTTCCGCTCTGAAAGGGGAATTGGGTCATCGAGGGCCCTTAAAGCCAACTCTCATTCCCAGGATTTGCCGCTGATGCCGTAACCGGTTTCGCCGCGGAGTTCCTTCGCGATCCAACGTGCCTTCGCACGGGCCTCCATCTTCTTCTCGGTTGGAATGACAAGCCTCGCCCCTAATTTTTCTTGACAGAATTGGCTCAAGACCTCCATCACCTTCGTGCTTCCCGTCACGGGCAGGGCTGGCCAGAAGTAGGTGGTGATGCCCATGGCCACCAGCCCCATCGCCTCCGTCACTTCGGAGCTTCGGTTGGCCTCGGGAAAACAGGCCACGATCGGGAGGGGCTGCCCATCTCTCTTCCCGACCTTTCCCAGGGCGAGGATGAAATCGATCAGCCCTCTTTCTCCTCCTCCGACGTCGATCACCGCAGGGATCTCCTTCCCCAGGGAAGAGAGGAGATCGGAGAGGGCTTTTCCACAGTATTTTTCCTTTGACTCGGGGTTTAGGAGTCCATATTTCCCGAGGGCGATGCTGGCTTCCCCTTTGGAGAAGCAGAGGATATCCTGGCTTAAGAATTCTCTGGCCATCAGGGTGATTTCCTGGTCTTGCGTATATTTCACATTGTTACTTCCGCCAAATAGGACCAGCCCCTTCAACACCCCTTTCTGGAGGCCCGCCGTGACCTTTTTGAGATCGACCTGTTTCTGGGAGAAGCCCATCATGGCCCATTCTTTGGTCTCGGGAATGTCCTTGGGGAGATTCCGGCGGAACTCGAAAGACTTTTTGGTCCTTTCCACGATCTCTTTTGCCCAACGGTTGAGGTCTTTTTCAGGATTTAACGTCTCCGTAGGGACAATGGGGACCTCGAAGGCTTTGGCGATTTGTGCCAGTGAGGGATGAACCCATTGGTCTCCCATCACCACCAGATCGACCGCCCCGGTCATGAGGGCGATTTCTTGGGAGCCATATCCCGTGGCCACCGGAAAACGGAAGGGGGGGAGGAGGGGGTCGTTACAGACCACCATCACCTGGATGGCCTCTTTCTTCGCCACCTCCGCTATCTTTCGCTTCAGAATCGGGGAGAAATAACCCAGGAGGAGGAGGTTCGGAGAATCCTTTTTGAGCCCTCCCAGATTGACTTCGATCCGGGTCGGTTCCACCTCGCCGAAGACGGAGGTGATCAAGTCCCCATAGAGCCTCTGAGCGAAGCAGGCCAGGAGAGAGGATTTGAAGGCCCAGAGCAACACCTCCTCGATCCCGGATGCCCCACCTTCCAATTTCTGGGAGGCCTTGAAAAGGTCCCTTCCGATCCCTTCGGGAAGGATGGCCAAGGATTCCCATCGCCGGAGCCATGGGCTTGGAAGATCTTTTTTGGATCCTGCGCCCCCGTTTCGAAAAAGGGCCTGGGTCTCTTTGAGCAGTTGGGCGGTCCGGGTCTGTTGGGCGGGTTTGATCTTGGTCGCCTCGATCCCGTGGGCGAGCTCATACAACCGGTCGAGATGGGTCATGGCCCCCTTCAAAACCAGCCTCAGGAGAGACTGGGCGGCCATGAGATCCCTGTCCTTTCCGCAGACCCCCATTTTGTTCGAGTCGCGAAAAGGGTGGCTGATGCAGGGGCCCTGAAGGCAATCCCGACAACTCAAGCCTGTTTCGCAAAATCCGCACTCCGGGAGCTGGCCTTCGAAGCGATCCCAGGCCAGCGATACCTCACTCTCGGCAGCCTTGGGCAAGAAATATTCGACCGCAGGATCCATGGTCTTTTTCTGAATGAATTCCATCTCGAACTCCTTTCTCTCCTGAAAATCAGATCGATGGGATATCCTTCTCGTTAAAAGGCTTTGGCCCGATAATCTTTTCTCTCCTCCAAGGTGATCGCCTGGGTGGGGCAGACCTCGGCGCAGATGGGGTAGCCCATGTTACGGCAGCGATCACACTTGATCGCTACTTTCATGGCAGGGGAGGGATGGATGATCCCAAAAGGACAGGTCATCACGCACATCCAGCAGGCGATACAGGTGGGCTCGTGGACATAAACCAGTCCCGTGTCGGGATCTCTCCGCATGGTCCCGTTGGGGCAGGCTTCGATACAAGGAGGCTCCTCGCAGTGACGACATTGGAGGGCGAAGGGCTTTCCTTCCACATAGACCCGGGGAACGGGTCGAGGTTCTTCTTGGATCGCCCGATGGAGCTCTTTGGACACCGAAGAAATCTCTGTCCCACACCAGAGCTCACACTGGTGGCATCCGGTACATTTGTTTTTGTCGACCATCAGAATTTTCACGGCTCTTTCCTCCCGCTCCTTTTAGGCCTCTTTTTCTTCGAAGTTAAACCCCCAGGCCCCCTGGTTTACAGCATCGTGTCCATGATCTCCTTATATTCCGTTTCGGTGAAACGATCCGCATTCTTCCGGATCAAGGGCAGCAGGCCCATGAAATTGAGGTCCCGGCTCATCAAGAGGGAGAGGGATTCGGAGACATCGATCCTTTTCTTCATGAGCACATGGAAGAGCCCGGCCTTCTGGGTCTGGCCGACCAGGATCGCTCCGACCAGCCGGCCGTTCTTCAAAATCAATTTTCGGTAGGTGTCCTTGGTCCTCCTCTTGATTTCCTGAAAAGTCTCCCCGCTTTCGCAGCTGGAGCAGGTTTCAGCCTGGGTGAGTCCCATCGAGATGGCAGGAACCCCGATGAAGTTTCCGATCGAATTCCTCCGAAAGGATCCTTCGTAGAGGGTCTTTCGGCCGGCCATGTTTAAGCCTGCGATGCGCCCCTGCTCGATGGCGCAGGGCCAGATGGCGTTGATCCATTTTGAATCCCGGGTGATGTCGTAGGTCTCCGCGACATCGCCAGCCGCATAAATATCAGGCACGCTCGTCCTCATGGAGTCATCGACCGAAATCCCCCCCAGGCTGCCGATCTCGATGCCCGCCGTCTGGGCCAGTTCAACGGCCGGCTTGATCCCAACCGCCACCACGACCAGATCACATTCGATCTCCCGGGCATCGGTCAACACACTTTTGACCTTTCCGTTCCCATTGAACCGGAGGGCCTTTTCCCCGGTGATCGTCCTGATCCCGAGCTGTTCGATCCTTTTCCGGATGATGGAGGCCGCCTCTTCGTCGAAAACGGTTGGAAGGACATGCCCTAACTGTTCCAGAAGCGTGACCTCCATCCCCCTTCTTTTTAGGCTGATGGAGGACTCCACCCCCACGCTCCCCGCCCCAATGACCACGGCCTTTTGGCCTTTGAAATGATAGATCCTGTCGGCATCGGCCATGGTCTTCAGGGGCGAGACCCCCTCCTTTTCGATTCCCGGGATGGGGGGGATGATGGGATTCCCTCCGGTAGCCAGGAGGAGTTTATCGAAAGGATAAACCTCTCCGGATTGGGTGTGGATCGTTTTGGAACTGACGGCGATCTCCTGAACCCTCACGCCCAGGTGGGGGGTCACCTTCTGCTGTTCGAAGAAATCCGCCGATCGGAAGTTCAGAAAGGGTTTGGAGAGTTCTTCCGCGATGTAATAGGGAAGGAGGACCCTCGAAAAGAGGGGCGTGGCTTCGTCGCTGAAAAGGTCGATCGGGGAGTCTCGATCGATGGAACGGATGGCCTCGATGGCACTGATGGCCGCCGCACTCCCTCCGACGATGACATATCGCATAGGCAACTCCTTTTCGTCAGGCTTGGCGTCTTAATACAGGCTGTGGACCATATACAAGGGGAGCAATTCTTTGAACAACTTGATCCCCCGGGTCAAATTGTAGTTTCCACACGTACAGCATTTCGACATCTCGAGGCAGGCCTCCTCGATGGTCCTCCGTCCCCGCTTCACATCCCGCACCATCTTGCAGACCAGGTCCGAAGAGATCATGGCATGGCCGCACATGGTGGTCGTCTTGAGGACCTCGTAGGGAGGTAACCTCTCGGTCTGCCCCCAGGTCCCTAAGGAGTATTCGATCGTATGGATCCGGCCCAACCCCGCCTCCTCCATGCACTGCTGGACAATGTCACTCACCCCCGAGATGATGATCGAGATGCCGGGCCGGTTCTCCTTCAGATCCTTCAGGAGGGCGACGATCTTCTCTCGGTTGTCGAAGGTGCACTGGACGATGGTGCTGTCGGTCATTTTGCTCAGGATTTCGTCCATCGTAGTGTTGTAGATGTTTCCCGTCTTCATATCGCCCAGATTGATGGGGCCATGTTTGTAGCAGATGCTCAAGAACTTCTGGGTCTTGGGCGCCGATCCGGCTTTGTTGATGCCCGTGGCCGGACATCCCAGGACCACGAAATCGTCTTTTAGATCTTCCAGGCTTCCTCTGCGATGCAGGCTGTGGGTCATGATCGCCTCCTAAGATGGGTCTTCGTAAAATTTGAAGGCCGGTTCTCCGAGCCCCAGGTTGTTTTTGGTGTTGAGGGAGTACCAGATGCCCAGGGCTTCCAGGATCGGTTTCACCGGGATCTCTCCCTCGGGGGGGACCTTGGTGATCAGATCGACGCTGAAGACCGTATCGACCTCCTTCGCCACCCTCTGGAGGACCTTCAGGGCCTCGGGGAGTTTTTCGATTTTGCATTTTCCTTCGATGATGGCGGAGGTCGCCTTTTCGTTCAGGATATCTTCTCTCAACTTTCCGGTCGTCTTGTCGGACATGAAGTGGGTGACCGGATTTTCTTCGGCCAGTTCATAGCCGATGTCCGCACCCATCAGGGCCATGGCCACCTTTTCCACGTCCCGGAAATAGGCGCCGATCCCCGGCCTTCCCAGTTCGACGCCAATCCCCACCTCTCCCGGTCGAAACCGCCCCGAGACATCGTTCGTCTTCATCTCCTCGGTCCCCCGACCAGGGACTTGGGAGCCTTTGAACTCGATCAAGGGATTGCTTAAAATCCCGCGGACCTCTCGGGGCCAGACCATCTCGGGTTGATAGAGGGCCTTGACGGGGCAGATGTTGGCCCGGAGGCACACCCCGCAATCGGTACACTGGTCCTGATCGATCTCGATATAGACCCTCCCGGGAATTTTCTCGTGCCGTTTAAAGGTCTGAATCCTTCCCATGGGACAGTAGGGAAAACATCGTTTGCAAGCAATGCATTTATCGGGGTCCGCTTTCATACACCCTCCTTTTAGGTCCTCCCTCTCCCCTGGCCGACCCCCTCCGGTTCGAACCAGGTCTTCGGTGCACAGAGCAATTTTGTATACAAAAAGAACCCGAACTCGAAATTCGAAACCCTTTTATAACAATTGGACCAGAATGTCAAGAAAAAAATCCAAAAGAAAAAATCTTATATATTTTCAAATAGATATATGATGAACAGGACATCTTCAGGGCCGGGACGAAAAAAGAAATGCTCCCAAGGGAAAAGGGGGAAACCCTTACGATTGGATACAATTTAAGGAGATTCACCGCTTGACATTTGGGGCGGGGCGGGTTTTAAAAAATAGACGCAAAAGGGTAAACCCTTTCAAGGAGGGACATTCCGTGCCTTATCGAGTCATCCTGCAAAGGGAAAAATGCCGCGGGTGTGAAGCCTGCGTCGAGATCTGTACGGTCCGGGTCTTCGAGGTGAAAGAGGGAAGGGCGATCCCTGTTCGAGAGGAGGATTGCGTCGGTTGCAGGAGTTGTGTAGAGGTCTGTAAAGAGGGAGCCTTGGCGATGAAGGAGGTCCAGCCCGAACTTTCCGAGACCGCCCAGAGGTTATTGGCAAAGCTCTTCAGCGATTAAGCCAAACGGCGGAGGACCTTCCTCCAGCTTTCGGTCTCGAGAAAGCTTCCGGCCACATTCTCCAGAAGGTTCGAAAAGAGGGCGTAGGGCATGGAGAGGGTGAGCACCTCTTTTTCGACCATGGGCCTTGCTGACACATCGAACATCCCGAGGACGGCCCGGGGCTTTTCCTTGACGGCCTCTTTCAAAGGGTAGGTGAGGAGAAGACTGCAACCCGAGCCGAAAGGGGTATAGACCGCATCGGTCCGTTCTAAGGCATAATTGGTCAGGGTGAACAACCCGGAGAGGAGATCGGGCGGGGCGAAGAAGACGACGACCTCGGGTGGCGAGTCCTCCTGGAATTGCTCGATCGGCTTGAAGACACAGTACGTCGCCGGTGCCCTTCTTGGAATCATCTTGGCAAAGAATTCTCTGGCCCGCTCAGGCGTTTTGATATAACGCTCCCCCTCCATCTCCCCGGGAATGCCGCAGGAGAGGAAGTATTCGATCTTCGGCATGGGCGACTCAAAAAAGCCCATGTAGTAGGCCCCTCCGGGACAGCCGAAGTGGGTTTTGTCAAAATAGACCACCTTTCCTTTCTTTCGAGCGTTCTGCAACAGGCCGATCATACAGCCGTGGATCCCCTCTTTGGGGGTGATCCCTTCGGGTTTCTCATCGGTATAAAAGATGCCCAGAGGGGATTCTTTCAATCCGAGGGCGCTCCGGAAGGCCTTCCATTTCTCTTCGGGAACAAGGGGCATGGGTCCTCCTCAAGGTGAAGCGCAATCCGACGGGTCGCCCTTCAATTTGGAAAGGGCATGAGGCAGGGCCGGAAGGATCACCTGTAGGTTTTCCCTCACCCCTTTCGGGCTTCCCGGCAGGTTGACGATCAGACTGCCTCCCCTCACCCCGGCGACGGCCCGGGAGATCATGGCGTGGGGCGTCTTTTTCAAGCTCTCCGCCCTCATCGCCTCGGCCAATCCCGGGACCTCACGTTCGATCACCTCTTTGGTGGCCTCTGGGGTGACATCCCTTGGGCTCAATCCCGTTCCGCCGGTGGTGAGGATGAGATCGGCTTTCCATTCATCGGCACATCTCATGAGGGCTTGCGCGATCCGTTCCTTTTCGTCCGGGATGATTTCATAATGGACCACCTGGGCTGGAAGGGCCTGGACCATCTCTTCGATGAGGGGACCGCTTACGTCCTCCCGCTCGCCCTTCGAACCCCGGTCGCTGATGGTTAAGATGGCCACTTTGAACATATTCCCTTCCTTAATGACGAGGATCGAGCCTCGACCTCCGAAACCCATCGGGTCGTCAAATCAACAACCCTCTCCGTCAGGGGCCATCGGATTTGGATTTCGTCCTTCCGATTTTTCGATGATGATCTCATCTCCAACCTTCACCACGCCTTCTTCGATCACCTCCGCGAAGATCCCTTCCCTCGGCATGACGCAGTCTCCGGCCTGGTAATAGATGGCGCACCGCTCATGGCACTCTTTCCCGATCTGGGTGACCCGGAGAAGCACCGAATCCCCGATACGGATCTCCGTGCCGAGGGGAAGATGGACGAGGTCGATCCCCTCGGTCGTGATGTTTTCGGCGAAATCCCCAAAGCCCACCGGCAGCCCTTTTTCCTTCATCTTTTCGATCGATTCTTTAGCCAAAAGACTCACCTGCCGATGCCAGGGGCCCGCGTGGGCATCCCCTCGGAGGCCGAAGTGTTTCAAAACGGTACAGGATTGAACATTTCTCTTCTTGGTGCCTTTCTCATCGCTGATATTTACGGCCAGCACCTTCCCCCTTTGACCGCGAATCATGATCGCCTCCGAGCTCGGTAGGTCCCGCTTTTCCCCCCGGTCTTTTTGACGAGATGGATGTCCGAGATCACCATCCCCCGATCGATGGCCTTGCACATATCGTAAAGGGTCAATCCCGCCGTGGCCACCGCCACCAGGGCCTCCATCTCCACGCCGGTCTTGGCCTTGATCCTCACCGTCGCCTCGATGTCGATCCGGCTCTCCTCCTCGAACGGATGAAAATGGATCTCCACATGGGAGAGGTTGAGGGGATGGCACATCGGGATCAGGTCCGAGGTCTTTTTGGCCGCCATGATCCCCGCAATTTTCGAGACGGAGAGGACGTCCCCTTTGGCCACCTTCCCGGAAAGGATCTGTTTGAAGGTCTCGGGTTTCATGAACACCGACCCCCGGGCGATGGCCTCCCGGAGCGTCTCTCTTTTCCCGCTGACATCGACCATCCTGGCCCGGCCCTCCGGGTCGAAATGGGTCAACTTCGGCATGGGTCTCTCCTTAAGGTTTGCCTTTGATTTCCATGGGGAGGGGTGCGTTTTCTCATCCTCCGATGGCCGACATGTTCCTCTGGCATTTTTTAAACTGGTTCGTATTGAGGGGATGCCTCGCCGGCTTCTGGTTGAGCGCGATGAGGAGTTGTTTTCGGACATCCTCGTCGCTTCCGCCGTTTCGGAGGAACCCCTTGACCTCGATTTCGTCATCGGAAAACAGGCAGGTCCGGATCTTCCCGTCAGGGGTCAAGCGCAATCGGTTGCAACGGCCACAGAAATGATCGCTCACCGGTCCGATCAGGCCGATCTCTCCCTTGGCGTCTTCGAACCGATATCGCCGGGCGGGGCCGTCCCAAGGATCGAGGGGAAGGGGGATCAGTCTTCCCATCTCCTCGAGGCGACGCTTGATCTCGGAGGTGGTGATGATATGGCCCTCCCTCCACTCCTCCCCATTTCCTGCGGGCATATATTCGATATAGCGCACAATCAGGGGATGCTCGAGGGTGAGCCGGGCAAAGGATTCGATCTCATCGTCATTGAACCCCCGGATGGCCACCATGTTGATTTTAATAGGGGAGAGGGAGACCCTGATCGCCTCTTCGATTCCCTGCCAGACCCGATCGTAACCGTCCCTCCGGGTGATCTCCAAAAATTTTTGGCGGTCCAGGGTATCGAGGCTGATGTTAATCCTCTTCAGCCCCGCCCTTTTGAGTTGCCCGGCGAACTCTCCCAGGAGCAGGCCGTTGGTCGTCAGGCTCAAATCCCTGATCCCTTCGATCCGGGAGAGATTAGAGACAAAATCGATGATCCCCTTCCGGACCAGAGGCTCTCCTCCGGTTAACCGGACCTTAGAGATTCCCTCTCTCACAAAGACGCGAACGATCCTCAAAATCTCTTCATAGGTGAGGATCTCTTCATGGGGCGTCAGGGCGAGCCCTTCCTCAGGCATGCAGTACCGACAGCGCAGATTGCACCGGTCGGTCACCGAGATGCGAAGGTAGTTGATTCTTCGTTGAAAAGGGTCGAATAACATCTTCTCGATAAGAGCCCGATGGCTGCGTTGGGGACCCGAACCGGGGCCCTTCCTTTCCCTTCCCCCCTGAACCCCCGACTATGGGCTTAACAGTTCTTCTCCCGTCATCGACACATCGTAGCCCCCGAGCCGGAGGACTTCTTCTTTAAACCTTTTCGAGCGGATGGTCTCGATCACCTTCTGGACCCTTTCGTCCTTCAGATGGGAGGCGGGAATGACGAGGTCGTAGCGTTCTCTGACAATGGGAATAAAGTCAAGCCCCATCGCTTTTGCGGCCGAAAGGATCCCCAAACCCGCATCCACCCGGCCATGGGCCACCAACGAGGCCACGGTCATATGAGAATACTCTTCGTTTTCATATCCTCTGATCCGAGCCGGATCGAGAGAGAGTTTTTTAAGTTCCTGGTCCAGAAGGATCCGGGTGCCAGAACCTTTTTGGCGGTTGACGAAGGTGAGGTCTTCCCTCACGAGATCTGCCAACCCTTTGATCCCTTTTGGATTGTTTCTTTGGAGGATCAACCCCTGCTCCCGGTGGACGAGATTGATCACCTTGAAGTCGACCTTTTTCAGGTATTTCCGGAGGTAGGGGAAATTATACTCCCCTGTGTCTGGGTCGAGCAGGTGCATGCCCGCGAAATGGCAGATTTCGTCCCTGATGGCGAGGATCCCCCCAAGGCTTCCAACGGAATGGGAGGAGAGAAAGAGGGGGGGATAGGTTTGGCGGAGAAACCGGCCGAGGAGGTCGAGGGTGAGGTCATGGCTCCCCACCATCACCACCGTATGGTGAATCTCTTCAAGGGGCCTGAGGAGTTCGACCTCGACCTCCTGTTGCTCTTCGAGCCCTTCCGAATCGGGCGGGATCCGAAGGATCCCATCCGCCTTTGTGAGCGAGGAGAGGAGCCCTGCCCCCCGGGGAAGGGGAGAGGCGATATACCTCTCTTGGATCTTGCCCACGTTCACCCGGAGAAGCTCCTCAGTGCCGAGCTTCGAGGGGATCTTCCTCGAGGGGATGGCTTTGATCCTGATCCGTTTGGGTTCGGTGAGATGGAGGGTTCGATAGAGCAAGGGTCGGACCAGCTCTTCGTAGGCCATGATGGCCGAAACCGGGTAGCCGGGAATGCCCACGATCGGTCGATGGAGAAACCTTCCGAGGAGGGTCGGTTTCCCGGGCATCATGGCAATTCCGTGGGCATAGACCTCTCCCGAGGTTTCGATGAGGAGGCGGGTATAGTCTTCCGAGCCGGCGGAGGAGCCGGCAAGGATCAGGATGAGATCGACCTCCTCGACCTTGGCGAGGAGGGCCTGTCTGATCTTCTCGGCGTCGTCCTCCACGATGGGAGACCTGATCGGTTTTCCTCCATCTTCCCGGACCAAATGGGCGATCACATAGGAGTTCGAATCGATGATCTTATCCAACGGCCTGGAGAGGTCGAGCGTCTCGGGATCGACGAGCTCCGAGCCGGTAGGAAGGATCAGAACTCTGGGTTGTCTCTTCACGGCGATCTCCCGGTGGCCACTGGCAAGCAAGGCCCCGAGATCGTAGGGGGTGATCTTATGATTTTCCGGAAGGACCATCTCGGTGGCGATGATATCTTCTCCGATCGACCTCACATGCTGGTAGGGATGAGCGGCCTGCCGGATTTCGACCTCATCCGGGCCGATCTGGTGGACCTCTTCGATCATGATGACCGCGTTCATCCCCGGTGGGATGGGTTGCCCGGTATTGACGAAGACGGCCTCCTGACCGACCCTCAATACTCTTGGAAGGCTTTCCGAGGCGCCATAGGTCGACTCTGCCCGGACCGCAATCCCATCCATCGCCGCACAGTGAAAGGGCGGAGAGAAGACTTTGGCAAAGATCGGTTCGGCCGTCACCCTTCCCGAGGCTTGAGTGACCGGAAGGGTTTCCTGCTCAAGCCGGATGAGGTCGGCCATCCTCAAGGCGATCTCTCGGGCTTCCTTTAGAGAGATTTTTTTAAGGTAAATATTCCGCCTCATAGAAGGACCAATTCTGCCTCTTCCCCTTCTTCAAGCCCTTCGGCATCGATATCGATCTTTAGAAGGCCATCGGCCTTGGCCAGGTGGGCAATGGCCCCTGACTTCCCGAAGAGGGGGAAGGCCCAAAGGGCCCCATCTTTTTCGGTCAGGGTCACCCTCACATAATCCTCGCGGCCGGCAACAGAGGGGATGTTTCGGCCCGCCTTCACCCTCCATCTCCATTTCGGTCTGGCCTCCTCCTCAAGGCCGGAAAGGAGGTTCAGGAGGGGTTTCCCGACGAGGTGGAAGATGATCATCGCCGAGACCGGATGGCCTGGAAGGCCCAGAAAGGGCTTGCCCTCCACCTCCGCAAGGAGGGTTGGCTTTCCCGGCCTGACCGATAATCCGTGGCCGAGGATTTCCCCTCCCGGGAAGGATTGAAGGACTTCGGCCACGAGGTCGAGGGTGCCCACCGAACTCCCGCCGGTGATCACCACCATATCCGATTCCTTCAAGGCCTTTCCGATCTTCTCCTTGAGATCTTCAAAGCGGTCTTTGGCGATTCCGAAAAAGAGGGGAATGCCCCCGCTTTCCGTCACCATGGAGGAGATGGTGTATCGGTTGATATCCCTTACCTCACCCGAAGCGGGTTTCTGCTCCACAGGGATGATCTCATCCCCGGAGGAGAGGACACCCACCTTGGGCCTGAGATAGACCAGGATCCGGGCCCTTCCGATGGCCGCAAGGAGGCCAAGTTCCCTTGGACGGAGGAGGATGCCCCTCCGTAGCAAGCGCTCTCCTGCCCGAAGGTCCTCCCCGACCTGAATCACATTTTCGTATGGGGAGAGGGCCTTAAAGGCATGGATCGTGTGAGCATCGACCCATTCCGTATACTCGATCATCTCCACAGCATCGGCCCCGGCCGGGATCATCCCTCCGGTGGCGATCTTGGCCGCCTCCCCATCCTTCAGGAAGATCTTCGGGGGCCTTCCCATGGGAATCTCGCCCACCACGCGGAGGAGGGCAGGATTCTTTTCGGAGGCTCCAAAGGTATCCTTCGCCCTCAGGGCAAATCCGTCTACCGTTGAACGGGGAAATTCGGGGATGTCCGTTGAAGAGACCACATCCTCCGCCAGGACCCGGTGGAGCGATGCTTCGAGCGGAATTTCCTCGACCGAAAGGGGCCGGAATCGATCCAGCTTCTTCAGGAGCTGATCCGGCGTCTGAACCTTAAAGAAACCCTTCATCCCTGACCGCCTCGCCA
The DNA here is from genome assembly GCA_026415035.1 of Thermodesulfobacteriota bacterium. Lineage (NCBI taxonomy): Bacteria > Pseudomonadati > Thermodesulfobacteriota > Thermodesulfobacteriota bacterium. The sequence goes on from JAOAHX010000007.1 coordinate 23,429, forward strand.
ACGGAGGAACCGGAACCCTTGAAAGACGTTGCAAAATGAAAAAGCCGATTCCCGTGTTAGGAAATCGGCTCGTGTCTCCTTTTCCATCTCCTTTCCAAACACGGGAGGTAGGGCCGTTTCCAGCCATACCCTATCGGCCGTCTTCCATATCCCTCTGGGATTTAGGAAGAAAGCTCGGAGATCCTTTTAATTCTCTATGTAATGGATTTTCTCTTCGAAGTCAAGCCATGGGTCTTGGCCTTAGGCCGTTGACCCTCCGTGGTCTTGCGAAAATGGAATCCGTAAATGGCCAGCTCAATGGCCAGGGGAAAGGACCTCGGTCTCCGGGCAAGGGTCCAGAGAAAGAGCTTCCAATATTGGAAACGTTCCTTTCCCACGATGCCCAAGCGGACCATGGAACGGAAAAAGGCGTAGGCATTTTCGGATAGCCCTCGGAAATTTAGAGGAAAGTAAATCTTGGGAGGATGATATTCCCGGAGAAAGGTCTTCACCCGCTGATAATAGGTCCGGGGTGAATAGAGGTAGTGAAGGACTTCACGGTACCCCTTTCCGAGCACCTCCCGGTTCATGACAGGGATGATGTTGGTTGTCCCATCCCCGTTGTCTCCCGAGAGGCGGTCGAGGAGACGGCCTGCCTGTTTCAGCCGTTCGTAGAGCTTCGTGCCCGGAGGGGCCTGGAGCAATCCCACCATGGCGGTCACGATCCCGGTTTTTTGGATGAAATCCGTCAGCCGCCGAAAGGTGAGGGGAGAGTCGCTATCAAATCCGAGGATGAATCCGGCCTGGACCTGAAGGCCTGCCCTCTGGATCCGTTTGACATCTTCGACAAGGTTCCGGTTCAGGTTCTGTTTTTTACTGCATTCCGCCAGGCCATCTTCGTTGGGCGATTCGATGCCGATGAAGACCTTGTCGAACCCTGCCCTGACCATCTTCTCCATCAGGGGGAGGTCATCGGCAAGATTGATGGAGGCTTCGGTATTGAAGAGGAATCCTCTCTTGTCCTTCCGCCACTCTATCAAGGCGGGAAGGAGTTCGTTCTTGAGAATCGTCTTGTTTCCGATGAGGTTGTCGTCCACGAAAAAGACCCCTCCGCGCCAACCCCTTTGATACAACCTCTCCAGTTCTTCGATCATCTGGGCGGCACTTTTGGTGCGGGGTTTGTGACCGAAGAGGGTCGTGACATTACAAAATTCGCAGTTAAAGGGACAGCCCCGGGAAAACTGGACCGGCATGGAGGCGTAATCCTTCAGACGGATCAGCTCCCACATCGGTGGAGGGGTCTTTCTGAGGTCCGGGAAGTCGGAAGTGGAGTAAAGCCGTTTGGGAGAGCCTTTGGCCAGGTCCTCGAGAAAGGGGGGAAGGGTTAACTCCGCCTCATTCAGGACGAAATGGTCCACCTGATCGAACTGGTCATACTCCGTGGTAAAAAGGGGGCCTCCTGCGATGACCCGAAGGCCGGCCTCTTTGCATCGGGCAATCGTCTTGCGCGCGGAGTCCCTCTGGACGATCATGGCACTGACCAGGGCCACATCGGCCCACGAGAGGTCCTCGTGCGTCAGTCTCCTGACGTTGAGATCGATCAGGCGTTTGTTCCACTTCCGGGGCAACAGAGAGGCGATGGTGAGAAGCCCGAGGGGCGGGGAGGTGGCCTTTTTTCGGATAAATTTGAGGGCGTGTTTGAAACTCCAGAAGGTCTCCGGGACCTCGGGATAAAGGAGAAGGGCGTTCATTCAATGACCTTGAACCATCATAAAATTTCGAAGAGGGATTGTCAATTTTTGCTCCGATTAGGCCTGTCCCCACTTCTTGACTTTTTTCAAAAAGGTAAATTAAGATGGTGAAAAAATTCACCCGAAAGGAGGGCTTCGCATGAACGGAAAGGTTCTTCTAACAGGTCTCTGCCTGTTGGCCATGATCCTCCTGCTATCAACCTATCCGGCCGAAATTCAGGCGCAGAAGGAGAAGGTGGGCTGGGTGGGCCCGGTTTACAAAGAGCTGTCCGACAGCCTGATGAAGGGTTTCAAAGAATATTACAAGAAGACCTATAACAAGGAGATCGAGATCACCTTCATCCGGCCAGGTGGGTGGCCGGTCTGCGTCGATAAGGTGAGGGCGTGGAAGGGAAAGCCGGATGCCGACGTCTTTTTAGGCGCCGGTGCCCCCGCTTTCGAGGTGATGGAGAAGGAAGGGCTGATCGTCCCATACAAACCGAAGGATTGGGATAAGATCCCCGCGACCTGGGGCGGCATGATGGTGAAAGACCAGAAGTTCATGTGGACCTGTTTCGCCCCCTGGATCGTCACCAACATCTACAATGAGAGGGTCCTGAAGGCCTTGAAATTGCCCGTTCCCAAGACCTGGAAGGATCTGCTCAATCCCATCTACCGGGAATATATCGTACAGACCCTCCCTTATGCCTCCGGGACCCAGCACGAGGTGATCGAGATCCATCTCCAGAGTTTCGGAGAGAAGGAGGGATGGGCTTATAACCGTCTGCTTGCGGCCCAGTTAGCGAGATTTTCGACCGGAAGCGTCGATACCCTCCATATGGTCAACCGTGGGGAGGTGCCGATCGGAATCGCCCAGCCCCAGATGAATGCGATGGGTGCAAGGGCGGATGGTTATCCCGTCAGGGATCTGCTTCCGGATAAGACCATATTGGTCCCGGAAGCCGTGGGACTTCTTAAAGGGGCGCCCAACGAGGCCAACGGGAAGATCTTCATCGACTGGCTCTTCAGCTTGGAGGGGCAGAAGTATGTGCTTGAGGGTCGTTACTTCCCCGCCCGGACGGATATCAAGTTCTCGGTCTGGGAGAAAGAGGGAGTGGCCATGGCCAAACATGCCCAGGAGGCCTTGGGTGTGGATTCCTTCTGGGACATGAAGGTCGGTTTCATCAACTACAATCTCGAACTGGCCACGAAGCGATGGGACGAGGTCAACCGCTATTATGAGATGGAGATCTACCGGAAATGGCGGGAGCTGAAGAGCAGCCTCTTTTTGATCGAAGAGGTCGAAGGCGAGATCGAGGCGGCCAAAAAGAGAGGGCTGGACATCACCAAGGCGGAGGCCAAGATCAAAGAGGCTCGAAGGCTCTTTGAGTACGAAGGGGCCTATGCCTCCGCCAGGCTTGCGGCCACGGAGGCCAGAACCTTGCTGGTCAAGTAACCCTCTAAATTCAACCGTGGGGAAGGCGGGGGTGAGCGTGGGGCTCACCCCAACCCTTTTCTCCAAGGGGAATCCATGTCCCGGGGAAACCTTCTCATCTCCGCGATCCTCTGGTCGGTCATCGTCCTCTTCGTCCTTTACCCGCTCTCCTTCCTCCTCATCGAAAGTTTTAAGATCGCCGGGACCGATCGTTACGGCCTTCAGAATTATATCGACTTCTTTAAGGACCCCTACTATTTCAAGACCTTCGGCAATACCCTCCTCTTGGCGATGTTGGTCCTGGCCACCACGACCTTGGTGGGATTGCCGCTGGCTTACATCCTCGCAAGGTACCGGTTGAAGGGAAAGGTCCTCTTCACGGCCCTCATCCTCCTTCCCATCGTCCTGCCTGCCTACGCCGGGGCCTTTGCCCTGATCGTCCTCTTCGGGAAGATGGGAACCCTGAACCTCCTCCTGATGGAGTGGGGGGTGATCGCCAAACCCATCAATTTCATCTTCGGGCTTCACGGCCTGGTCTTCATCCAGTCTCTCCATCTGCTGCCCTTCATCGTGCTCAGCCTTTCGGCAGGGTTCACCAACATCGACCCGTCTCTCGAGGAGGCGGCCGAGGTGGAAGGGGCGAGTGGATTTAAAAGATTTTTGACGGTGACGCTGCCGCTGACCAGTCCGAATTATCTTGCCGGAGCGGTGATCGTCTTTTTATGGCCTTTCACGGACTGGCTGACCCCCCTGATCTTCGGGCAACAGGACTATCTCCCCTCGATCGCCTATATCAACATCGCCTACCATTTTACCGACATGCACCGGAAGTATATGGGCATCGTTTCGGTGGTGGTCTCCTCCCTCATCTGCGTGGGGATCTTTTTGGCCTCCAAGAGATGGGTGGAGAGAAAGAAGTACACCGCCCTCTCCAAAGGGACCACGCTCGAGGGAAGGATCATCGAGGCCGGACTATTGACCAAGGCGGGCGCCTATACCTATATGTTTTTCATCGCCCTGCTGGTCTTGCTCATCCCCATCGTGCTCGGGCTCTCGGCCTTTTCGAGACGGTGGGTCCTCCAGCCCTTTCCCACCTACTGGACCTTGGACAATTTCAGGCTCATCTTCCTCGAAACACCCATGCTCCTCAAGAACTCCTTTCTCTTCAGCGCGGTGGCCCTTCTGTTCGGGGTGGCCTTCGGGCTGCCTGCGGCCTATCTCATCACCCGCACGAAAGTGCGTGGGAAGGAGGCCCTCGATTTTATCATCACCCTGATGCTGGCCTTTCCTGGGATCGCCGTCGGGGTGAGCTATCTGCTCGCCTTCTGGCACGGCATCCCGCTGGCGACCCACTGGATCATCATGCCCCTGTCCCTTTTCGTTCGGCGCCTTCCCTATTTTCTGCGGATGGCCCATGCCTCCTACTTACAGCTCGATGTCTCCCTGGAAGAGGCCTCGGAGGTCTCCGGAGCGGGAAAATTCAAGACCTTTGTGAACATTTCGTTGCCCTTGCTGCTCAAGGGCGTCTTCGTCGGTCTGGTGATGTTCTTCATCATGGCCTTTCAGGAGATCTCGACCGCGATCTTTCTCTATCGAGGGGGATGGGAGACCCTGCCCATCGGCATCTATCTCAACTGGCACAGAGGGATGGAGTTCGGGATTGCAGGGGCCATGGCCTTTCTCATGATCGTGATCATCTTCATCTTGCTCTTGATCGTGGCCAGGGTCGGCGGCGGGATCCTGGGAGCGGCCTGGGGCTCCTCAGGGGGGAAGTATTGATGGCCTTCATCAAGATCGAAAGACTCTATAAAAAGTTCGGCGCTACGGTCGCCATCAACCATATCGACCTGGAGGTGACGAAAGGGGAGATCCTGACCCTGCTGGGGCCAAGCGGATGCGGAAAGACAACGACCCTGAGGTGCATCGCCGGCCTCGAGAGGCCGGATGAAGGGGATGTGGTGATCGAGGGAAGGCCCATGTTCTCAAAAGGGTTTGTCCCGCCCTCGCAGCGTGAGATCGGGATGGTCTTTCAGAACTACGCGGTCTGGCCCCACCTGAGGGTTTTTGATAATGTGGCCTATGGATTGAAGCTCCAGAAGTTGCCCAAACAGGTCATCAAAGAGAAGGTAAGGGAGACGTTGGCCTTGGTCGGATTGGAGGGGCTCGATAAGCGATATCCAAGCCAACTGAGTGGGGGCCAGCAGCAACGGGTTGCCCTGGCCAGGGCCCTGGTGAGGAATCCCAAGGTCTTGTTGCTGGACGAACCGCTGAGCAACCTCGACGCCAAATTGAGAGAGAGGATGAGGTTCGAGATCAAAAGCCTGGTTCGGCGGATGAACATGACCTCCGTCTATGTGACCCACGATCAGGCCGAGGCCATGGTCATCTCGGACCGGATCGCGGTGATGGATTCGGGCAACATCGTCCAGATCGGACCGCCGGAGGAGATTTATAAGAGACCGGCCAATCGGTTTGTCGCCGATTTCATCGGCACGACCAATTTCATCCCCGGAGAGGTGGTCGACATTGGGGGAGAGAAGGATTGGATCTCCGTCAGAACAGAATTTGGCCCGACGATCCTCTGCCGGGTCTTCGACTCCGAAGCCATCGCATCCCATCAGAGGATCCACCTCTCCATCCGGCCCGAAGACATCGAACTCTATGACCGGCCACCTGAAAAGGAGGAGAACCTCCTTAAAGGGAGGATCGTCCATCGGGCCTATCTGGGAAACATCCTCAATTACTTCGTCCAAGTGGACCATACCCTGATCCGAGTTCAAGCCCCCTATGATAGGAGACATGAGGAAGGGGAAAGCCTCTTTCTCTACCTCAATCCGGAGAAGTGCCTTGCCTTGACCTGAGGTCCGTATTTTAGACGGAGCAGGGTGGGTTAGCCGAAGGCCGCAGAGATGTTCAAAGGGTTTATCTTCGATCTCGATGGGACGGTCTATTTAGGGGACCGTTTGATCCCCGGGGCAGAGCGGGTGATCGAGAGGCTCCGGAGATCGGGCCGAAAGGTCGTCTTTCTTTCGAACAAACCCCTTCAGACCCGCGAGGATTATGCCTCCAAATTGACCCGCCTCGGCATTCCCACACGGCCCGAAGAGGTCATCAATTCCACCTTCGTCATGGTCCACTATTTAAAGAGGCATGCCCCGGAGGCGAGGCTCTTCGTGGTCGGAGAGCCCCCCTTCATCGAGGAGCTGAAACGGGCGGGTTTCACGGTCACCGAGGAGCCTTCTGAAATCGACTATGTGATCGCGGCCTTCGACCGGACCTTCGACTACCGGAAATTGAACATCGCCTTCCAGGCGATCAAAAGATTCGGGGCCCATTTCATCGCCACCAATCCCGACCGAACCTGCCCGGTCGAAGGGGGTGAGATCCCGGACTGTGCGGGGATGATCGCGGCCATCGAGGCCGTGACCGAAAAGAAGGTGGAGCTCATCGTGGGCAAACCCTCTCCCCTCATGGTCGAGACCCTCTTGGAAGTCTTGGGTTTGGCGCGGGAGGAGTGCATCCTGATCGGGGATCGCCTCGAGACCGATATCCGGATGGGAAAGGAAGCTGGCATCGCCACGGGCATCGTCCTCACCGGCGTCACCGACGAGAAGGCCCTCATGCGGTACAAACACACTCCCGAGCAACCCGACTTCGTCTTCGAGAGCATCGCCGATGTGGAGAATCTATTGATCGGGTGAGGCCTCCCTTCCTTTCAAGGCGTCTCGGTAAATCTGGACCGGGTGGAGCACCTTCAGGCCGGTGAGGTGACGGATCTGAAGGCGACACCCCTCACAATCGGTCAAAACGACCTCGGGGTGGAGACGCTCGATCGCCTCCTTTAAATCCCTCCCGATCTCCTGGGAGATGTCGTACTTTTCCTTTTTGAAGCCGAAGGTCCCGCCCAGGCCACAGCAGTCGGCCTCGACGTTTTCAATGTTGAGGCCCGGGATGAGTCTCAAAAGTTCAAGGGCCGGCAGGCCGATGCCGAGGGAGCGAAGATGGCAGGGAGCGAAGTAGGCGGCCTTGAGGTCCAGTTTCTTAAAATGGGTGTTGAGGGAGCCTG
>JAOAHX010000007.1:30737-125768 GCA_026415035.1 Thermodesulfobacteriota bacterium
TTCAAGGCCATCCTTTTTGCTCCTTCAAGGTCGCCGTTTCCGAGCATGGGGATCCCGCAGCATCCCTGGGCCGGCAGGACGACCTCGAAGCCATTGGCCTCCAGGACCTCCACGGTCGCCCTGCCCACATCCACCTCGTTGGTGTTGATGAAACAGCCATAGAAATAGGCGATTTTTTCCCCCTCGCAGGGCGACCGTTTCCTAAACCATTGCCTGAAGGTCGGGGATTGGAAGAAGGGAAGTTCTCTCCGGCGATCGATTCCCAAGAGGAGATGGAGGGTTCTTCTGACGATGCCGCTCCTCCAAAGCGGGTTGAGAACCCGGGAGAGCCTGGAACCCATCTCGCCAAAGAGGTAAGTATGGGAGAGAAGCCAATCCCTGAGAGGCCTTCCTCTCTCGTCGAGATGTTTGGCCCTGGCTATCAGGTTCATTTCGGAGATGGGGACCCCTGAAGGGCAGGCGAGATCGCAGAGGTGACAGCCGATGCAGAGGTCGGTCCATTCGCCTCCCGGATATGTTGAGGTTATTCGGAATCGCTCGGCCCCAGGTCCTGCCTGCTTCGGCCCCGGAAAGAAGGGGGTCACCCTCGAGACCGGGCAGACCGCCATGCAGGTGGCACAACGAATGCAGGCATCCGCTCCTCTCTTCGCTGAAAGGGCCCTTGTGGAATGTTCGGTCTTCGATCTGGAATGCTCATGGGAAGGCATACTTCGCTGCCCAATACCCTGTGACGATTTCAATCCCCTCTCTCGATTTTTCTTTAAGGAAATGATGGCCGGCAAGGAGGGTGCCAGCGATCCGGACGTTTTCAAGGACGATGTTTCCCCTCTCATCCAAGGGGCGAAAAGAGGCATCGGTTGAGATTCCCATCCGGTGAATCGGATGATCGTCGAAGAAGGAGGCCCCAAACCAATCCCTTGGGGAAAGAAAGGGGAAAACAGGGAGATGGAAGAGGGGTTCCCATACGCGATCTCGATCGGCCATCAACCCACCCCCCATAAAACGGCCCGTGGCAACGATATATTGTTCTGCCGTATCCAACCGGGTCACCGGAGGATGGCCGATTTCGATGCCTTCGCAACGTTTTCCTTTCAGGGTGGCCTTCGAAACCCAATGGCCCTGGAGAAAGGTCGCTCCCCGACGGATCAGCCACTCCTTGAAACGACCGAAGATTCTCAATCCGGGGATGGAGGGAGGGAGGATGGGAATCTCGAAGACGGCCACCCCGAGCCTCTTCTCGAGATCCCTTCTCGCCCTCATCGGATCGCGAATCCCCAAGACCGCGGGAAGCCCGACCATTTCCTCTCCCTTCAGCACGGCCTTTATTTCTCCGGCGACGAATTCCCGGAAGGGGGGCTGTTCCATCCACCTGGCCAGGGCAAGGGCCGAGACTTCGGTTCCGAAATCTCCCGGAAGGGGAAGAGTCGTTTGGCGGGACCCGTAGAGGTCAGCGAGGCGCCGGGGATGAAAATCTCTTAATCCTTTAAACCCTACGATGAGCGTCCTCTTCTCTCTGAGATGGATTCCCCTCATCAGGGTCGATGGGACGAGGTAGGTGGGCCTAAACGTTCCGGCCCCGGTAGGGATCAGGCTGTTCCTTCCGTCTCTCGCTTCAAAGGTGTAGGGCGGAGGAAAGAGGACCCCGAAGGAGGAGAGGGCCTCCTCGATCTTTTCCACCCCCACCCGGGCATAAGGGTGTTCAGGATGGTCATGGACCCAACCGTTCAGGGCTTCTCTCATCTTGCCTCCTTCCAGGGGGGTGCCGAGGAGGTCGATCGTATTGGAGAAGAGGGTGAGGCCGCCCATCCCTTTTCCCACGACCAAAACCTTCCTGCCTGCCTCGACGGCCGTTTTTGCCGCCATCAGTCCCGAAAGCCCCATCCCGATGACGATGAGATCGTAATGCATAGGCCCGACCAGGATCAGAAATCGGAATCTCGAAGTTGGAAAGGAAAATTACCCAATGCCTTAAAGGTTGAAGATTCCCTTGTAGATCCCCTCGATCAATTCCTCTTCTTTTAAGGCCGCTCCCCAGAGGATCGGCCGGATTCCTCTCCACCTCTCCTCGAGAAACCCTTTCAATATCCCGATGGAATCTCCATCGATCTTTCCCCTCTCGTGCAAAAGGCCCAAGAGTCGATAGACACAGAAGGCGCCCTGGCACGTCCCCTTGGCGAGCCGCGTCCGGTGGAGGATGTCCTGGAGGTTCTTCAGCTCTCTCTCCATGACCGCTTCTTCGATTTCGCCCTGAGAGACGAGCTCGCAATCGCAGAGGATTTCTCCGTGGCCAAGGGTTTTGAGCCGTTCGGCAAGGCCCGAAATTTTGAAAGCCTTCGGCAGGGGTTTCAGATGGGTGGTGCACGAGGCCGAAACCCCCATCTTCTGACAGATCAGGTCAGAGGTCTTTTCAGCCATCATTCGGTAGGTGGCGAGTTTTCCTCCCGTGATGGTGATCAAATTTTGGAGGCCGTCCCTCTCCCCATGATCGAGGAGGACGAAGCCCCTGCTAAGGGCACGGTCATCGCCCCTTTCTTCGGAGCGAAAGAGGGGTCGAATGCCGGCATAGGCGCGGAGGAATCGTGCCTCTTCTATGGCCGGGATCATCCTCGATGTCTCCCGGATCAGATGGGAGACCTCGGAGGGGGTGACCTCGAAATTCTCGGGATCTTCGACGCGCACCGATGTGGTCCCAAGAATGGAGACGGTATGGTTGGGGACGATGATATCCCCATCCGATGGAGGCCGACAGCGATTGATCACCCGGCGCGAAAGCCTCTGGTTCGTGATGAGCATCGACCCTTTTGAAAGGGCCATGGGAAGACGGAGGTTTAACCGTCTCAGAAAACCCTCCGCCCAGGCCCCGGTGGCATTGATGAGGAAGGAGGTTTCGATCTGATGCTCTTCACCGCTGAGAAGGTCTCGGAGGATGGCCCTCCGCACCCGATCCCCCTCCACGTGGAGGCGGGTCACCTCGGTGTGGAGGAGGGCCTTGGCGCCGTGGTCCTCCGCATCCCTCACGTTGGAGAGGACGAGTTCGAAGGGGTCGATCGCGGCGTCGGGAACCTCAACGGCGCTGAGAATCGCGGGGTTGAGTTCCGGTTCGAGGCCCAGGGCTTCGTCCCTGGATAGAAGGCGCGCGGGGAGGCCAAGCGCATCACAGGCCGCTAAAAATCGCCCTCGGAAATCGAGGCCGTCTTCGGGAAGGGTGACGAAGAGGCCCCCGGTCTCTTCGATGCAGTGGGAGGCGATCTTTTTAAGGATCTTGTTCTCGGAGAGACATTCCCGGGCCGCCTCTGGGTCGGAGACCGCATATCTCGCCCCGCTATGAAGTAGACCGTGATTTCTTCCGGAAGCCCCGGAGAGGAGATCTCCCTTTTCCACAAGGAGGCAGGGGATGCCTCTCAAGGATAAATCCCTCAAAATGCCTGCCCCTGTGGCGCCTCCTCCGACGATCAATACCTCGGTCGTAAACTTCATGTCCACCTCTTAACGAGATTTTCCATCCCCTGTCAAGGAAGAAGTTCTCATGCCGGCCCGAAAGAAGGAACTTCTCCGGAGGAGGGGCTCGATTTTTCTCCGTCGGTTTTTAAAAGAAGTCCTTGACTTTTTGAGGGGGCTTCATAAAATTCTTTTATCTGTCTCCGATCCTGGCGAACCATGGCCGAGCTCCTGCAGAACCGACATCCCCTGCTCGATTTGATCCATGTCGCCTTCATCCTTACAGACCTCCATGCGAGAATCCTCTATGTGAACCGTTTCGGAGAATCCCTGTTCGGCTATTTGAGGGAGGAGATCGAGGGGGAGAGGATTCGAATCCTCTTTTTTGACGAGGACCTGAAATACTTCCTACCCAATATCCTCTACCTGGCGATCGACAAGGCGGGTTTCGAGGGAGAGGCCCTTCTCAGGCAGAAAGATGGCAGGGGGGTCTTTGTCTACCTCAGGGTCCAGGCCTTTCAAGAAGGTGGGGAGAAGTTTCTGGCCTTCTCGTTCCAAGAGATTCAAAGGTTGAAGAGCCTGGAAAGGGAGAGGCTGGAGATGAGGCAGCAAGCAAACCTCGGATCGATGGTGGAGGAGATCGCTCATCAGATCAGGAATCCCGTGACCGTGATCGCGGGTTATATCCGGCGCCTTCGCAAAGCCTCCCTCACCACCGATCGGGTGGAGGCCTATCTACGGAGAGTCCTCAAGGAGACGGAACGGCTGGAGGAGATGATCCGGCGGGTGGAAGAGTTGATCAAGATGCCCCGGCCGGTCTTCCGAAGGGAGAAGGTCCTGGAGGTCGTCGAGGGGATCGTTCAGACCCTCTCGGAAGAGGCCAAAGCCAGGGGAATCTCTTTTAGGCTGGAAGAGGGTTCCCTCGGAAAAGAGGAAAGCTTCTTTGTGGATCGAGCGCTGCTGGCTCGGACCCTTTCCCACCTGATCGAAAACAGTCTCGAATCCCTCAAAAGGATTCAGGCCAAAGGGATTCGAAAGGTGATTAAGGTCTCCCTCTCCTGTGATGAGGAGACCGTTGAGATCACCGTTTCGGATCGGGGCGAGGGGATTGCCAAAAAGAACCTCCCGCGGATCTTCGAACCCTTCTTCTCTACCCGGCCCGAGCGGGTGGGATTGGGGCTCACCTTTGTCAAGAAGGCGGTAGAAGACCACGGTGGCACGGTCCGGGTCGAAAGCCGTCTCCACCGAGGTACGACGGTCAAGCTTACCTTTCCGAAAGACCGTCGGCGTCCTATCCGAAGAGGTTGGATTTCTTCGGAGGCCCAGGGGGCAGCCGCCTCCACTTGAGCCAGCGGGTTAGAGGGCATTCTCTTTTTCAGGGGGGAGACTCTCGATGGATTTCAGGACCAAAAAGGCCTTTTTCGACGAGGTGAAGCGGGAACCCCTTGCCAAGAAACTTGGCATGAGGTTGGTGGATGTCGACGAGGGCTATGCAAGGGTGGAGGTGAGGTTCACTCCGGATTTGGAGAACCTCTTCGGCATGGCCCATGGAGGCGCGATCTTTGCCCTGATCGATGAGGCCTTTGAGATTGCCTCCAATTCCCATGGAACATTGGCGGTGGCCTTGAGCATGAGCGTCACCTACCTCTCTTCGCCGACCCCGGAGAGCCTGTTGATGGCGGAGGCGAAAGAGGTTCATCAAACTCAAAAGACGTCCCTTTACGAGATCAAAGTGTTTGACGAAAAAAACAGGCTCATCGCTTCCTGCCAAGCCCTTGCCTATAAGAAGGGCATCCCCCATCCCTTCCTGAAATCGGAAAACGAATAGAACCCCTTTCTTTGGGTTGACATCTTTCCTGGACAGGTTAAAATTGGTCTATCTTCATTAGAGGACCAGACTATGGGGCTTGACCAGGAACTCTTAGAGATGAAGGTGATGGGGATCGTCCTCGATTCGAAGTCTTCGAACCCTGTTGTTGTCTTGACGGATCTTAACGGCGAAAAGGCCCTGCCCATCTGGATCGGCGTCTTTGAGGCCGAGGCGATTTCGAGAGGCCTCGAAGATACGATCACCCTCCGTCCTATGACCCACGATCTTCTCAAGCAGATTCTCGATACCCTCCACACCCCTCTCCTCCGGGTGATCATCCACGATCTCAAGGAGAACACTTATTATGCCCATCTCTATTTCGAGGTCGACGGAAAGGAGAGGGTTGTGGATAGTCGACCGAGCGACGCCATTGCCCTGGCCGTGAGGGTTAAGGCTCCCATTTATATCACCCGTTCCGTGCTTGAGGCGACGAAGAGTTTGGGCCTCCTGGCTTCCCGTCTCCTCGAGGAACAGGATGAACTGAAGGCCATTATCGAAAACATGACGCCCGAGGATTTCGGCAAATATAAGATGTGATATTAACCCCCTCGGCCCTGAGCAAAATCTATCCAGAATCGAAAGCCTGTCAATTTTGACCCCAGCCTCCCACCCCAACACCCGCGCGTTGAAATAGACTTTCCTTTTTAAATTGTAAAGTTACGGACGAAAAAGCGAGACTTCATTTTTTGGCCTACCTTTTGCAATTAATCAATTGAGGAAAAGTGTGAGAAAGAGGGGGCAAATCGATGTCTTTATCAAATAGGGATCAAGTCCTGACAACCGAGGATGCCATTCGATACCTCAAGATCTCCAAACCCACCTTCCTGAAGTACGTCCATACCGGCAGGATCAAGGCCATAAAGGCGGGGAAAGGGTGGAGGGTCCTCCTTTCGGAGCTGAACCGGTTTTTAAGAGGGGAGGAATATCGAAGATGAAGGCCTTCTGGAAGAGCATCACCTTTAAGTGGATGGCCTTTTCGATCCTCCTGGCCACCATCCCCCTTGCCATCGCAGGGACCAAGATCATCCAGTCCTACCAGAGAGATTTGAAGCATTCGATCATCAATCTCCAGAAGGAGAAGGCGACCCGGGTGGTCGAGAAGACTCGGGGCTACCTCGAAAAGACGAGGGATAAGCTACAGTCCATCTCAAAAGAGGCGCCCTTATTAAGATTGGGCATGTCGCATTACATCAAGGATTATTTCAAACATTTTCTCTTAACGGAAAAGGATATTATCGAACTTGCCCTTTTGGACGGGGACGGTTTTGAACAGCTTCGGGTTTCGAGACAGAACGGGGAGGAAAGGCCTACCCGAAAGGATCTATCCATGAGCCCGGTATTCCAGAGGGCTTCCAAAGGGGAAATTTATTATGGAGGGTTTCATTACACCCCTGAGGGCAAGCCTTCGCTGATCATCGGGATCCCTCTTCGGGGGTCCCAGGGGGAGCCGGTCTGGGTGGTTAAAGGCAAGGGCCATCTCGAGCCATTAATCGACCTCCTGAGACAGATGAGGATCGGGGAGAACGGCTCCACCTATGTGGTCGACCATGAAGGTTATCTCATAGCGACCAACCAAGATCAACGGATCCTTTTGGGACCTTTTGTGGATTGGGTTCTGTCCGGGAAGGAGGGGAGCCTGGAGTTTGAGGATCAAAGAGGTCGAAGATTCCTGGTGTCCTATGAACCCATCCCTGAATTGAAGTGGGGGGTCATCCTCCATGTGCCCCTGGAAGAGGCCTACCGACCTCTGCAGGAGGTCACCTGGACCGCCCTGAAATGGATAGGGATTGCATCCGCCTTCGCCTTTCTCTTCAGCCTCTTTCTCACCCGTCGGTTTACGGCCCCCATCAAATATTTGTCCAGAGAGATGTCCAAGGTCTCCGGGGGCAATCTGGAGGTCCAGATAAGGCCCTCCACCAATGACGAAATAGGGGAGCTGACTCATAACTTCAACCGGATGATCTTCGCGTTGAGACAATCGCAGGAATCGATCCAGGAGGCGAAGAAGATCTACCAGGCCATCTTCGAAAATTCGAAGGACATGATCTATATCACCTCCAAAGAGGGCCGGTTCCTTGATGTCAACCCGGCCGGGGTCGAGATGTTAGGATACGGTTCCAAAGAAGAGCTGATGGGGGTGGAGGTCCGAGAGATTTACCGGGATCCTGAGGAACGAGGCCGTTTCCAGGAGAGGATCGCCGAAAAAGGGTTCATCAAAGACTTCGAAGTCCAATTGAAGAGGAAGGACGGAACCCTTCTCGACTGTCTCATTACCGCCACGGTGAGAAGAGGACAGGATGGGAGGATCATCGGGTATGAGGGGACGATCAAGGACATCACCGACCGGAAACGGATGGAGGAGGAACTGTTCCGCAGAACCCGAGAGCTTGAAACCCTCTATGAACTGAGCAACCTGGTCAACGAGAGCCTGAATTTGGAGCAGATGATGCCCTTAGCCCTCGAACGGGTATTATCCCTTACCGGATTCGAGATGGGGACGATTTACCTCCTCAGCGACGATGGGGAATGGCTGGAGTTGAAATACCATCACAATTACCCCCGCCATTTGGCCGAGACGGTGAGAAGGCTCAAGGTCGGGGAAGGGGTGGCGGGAGCTGCGGTCCAACGGAAAGAGGTGGTCATCTGCCCGATCGAGGAGTATCCCTCCGCACGGATCCTGCCCAGTTTGATTCAGGAGAAGGTGAAAATGCTTGTGGGAATTCCGCTGATCTCCAAAGGCAACGTCATCGGAGGTTTCTGTCTGACCAGCCGGAAAGCCCACCTTTTCGGAGAGAGGGAGGTTCGTCTCTTACAGAGCGTAGGAAACCAAATCGGCATGGCCCTCGAGCATGCCCACCTTTTCACCTCCGTCTCCAAAGCGAAGGCCGAATGGGAGGCCACCTTCGATTCGGTCACCGATATCATCTCCATCAAGGACCGGCAATTCAGGGTCCTTCGGGGAAACCGGGCTTTTTTCAATCGTTATAGAATGAAGCCGGAGGACGTCGTGGGACGGAAGTGTTACGAGGTCCTCTACCATCGAGACCTCCCCTGCGAGGGCTGTCAGGTGAACGAGACGTTCAAGACCCATAGGCCGTCTTTTCGGGAATATTGGTCCGAACTTTTGAAAGGGGTCTTCGAGAACTTCACGTTTCCTGTTTTTGACGAGTCCGGGGAAATCGTGGCGGCGATCGATATGATGAGGGAGGTCACCGAAAAGAAGAGGCTGGAGAAGGAGAAGGAGGTGATTCACCAGGTTTCCAGAACCTTGGCCTTAAGCCTGGATATCCGGGAGGTTTTCAAGGCGGTCCACAAGGAATTGAAAGAGGTTCTCGGCAGCGATCGAATGGTGGTGACCCTTTTCGATGAGGACGGAGAGCGTTTCCGGATCTTCGCCAGGGATGGGGAGAATGAGACGGATGGCCTTCAAGAGGGGAAGGCCTACCCCCTGGAGGGGACCCCTCTACAAAAAGTGGCCGAGACAGGATTCCCCGTCCTCGTCTCTTGTACCGTGGAAAATGAGGACGGATACTGCCAGCCCCTGGCGAAGGAGGGGGTGGGTTCGATCCTGGTCTATCCCCTCGAGTCTCAGGGGAGGATCTTCGGAACCCTCACGTTCGGGGCCAGGGACGTCAATCATTTTTCCGAGAGACATCTCACCATCCTCCAGCAGCTCGCCCCCGGATTATCCATTTCTGTTCAGAACTCCCTTCTCCTGGAGGCCATCAAGGGTTCCGAAGAGAAATATCGGCGCGTGGTCGAAGGGGCTCTTGATGGCGTGCTGCTCGTGGGAGAGGATTATCGGATCAGGTTCGTCAACGGAAGGCTTGCCGAAATCCTGGGCTACACCGTGACCGAATTGATGGGCATGGATTTCCGGCGGCTTCTCGATGAAGAGAGCAGGGCCCTCGTCGAGGACCGCTACCTTCGGCGACAGGAAGGGGAGGAGGTCCCTCCGCAGTACGAAATTAAGGCGATTCGAAAGGACGGGACGATTCGGCATGTGGAGATCAGCGCCAATCTCATGAGGGATTCGAAGGGGGCGGTCCAGACCATCGCCTTCGTCAAGGACGTGACCGAAAAGAAGAAGATGGAGGAACAGCTCCTCCAGGCGGAAAAGCTCCGGGCCCTGGGAGAGATGGCGAGCGGCGTGGCCCACGATTTCAACAATGCCCTGGCCTCCATCCTCGGAAACACCCAGCTTCTCCTTTATACCGTCAAGGACGAGGAGGTTCGGGAGACGTTGAAGACGATCGAGAAGGTGGCCAAGGACAGCGCCCAGACCGTCAAAAGGCTTCAGGAGTTCACCCGTAGGAAGGCCCGGGAGGAGCTCTTCAAAGTGGACCTCAACCCCGTCGTCCGGGACGTCATCGAGATCACACGACCGAGGTGGAAGGACGAGGCCCAAAGGAGAGGGATACCGATCGACGTGCGGTTCCATCCCGAAGAGGTCCCCACCGTCTCCGGCCATGCCTCGGAAATGCGCGAGGTCCTCACCAACCTGATCCTCAATGCCATCGAGGCGATGCCCGAGGGAGGTAGGATTGAGATTCGGACCTATCAGAAGGCCACTCGGGTTTGCCTCGAGATCACCGATACGGGGATCGGCATGACCGAGGAGGTGAAGAAGAGGATTTTCGAGCCCTTCTTTACGACGAAGCCTTTCACCAATTCAGGCCTCGGGCTGAGCATGTCCTACGGGATCATCAAGCGGTTTGGAGGCGAGATCGAGGTCGAGAGCCAGGTCGGTTCGGGGACGACCTTTAGGATCCTCCTTCCGGTTTCGGAGGAAGGGATCGAGGAGAGGGCCTCCGACCCCGTTCCCCGGGAGATGCCTTCTGCCCGCATCTTGGTCATCGACGACGAAGAACCGGTCAGAAATGTCCTCTCCAAAATCCTCTCCCAATTCCACCACCGGGTGGTGACCGCACAGAGCGGTGAGGAGGGGGTTCGAATTTTCGGGGAGGATCGATTCGACATGGTCTTGACCGACCTGGGAATGCCCGGTCTTTCCGGCTGGGAGGTCTGCCGCCGGATTAAAGGGGTGGACCCTTCCGTCCCCGTGGGAATGATCACGGGATGGGGACTCGAAATCGAAGAGGAAAAGAGAAAGGAGTCCGGCCTCGATTTCATCCTCACCAAGCCTTTCGAGATCAAACAGGTGTTTCAGGTGGTCTCCATGGCCTTGAGAAAGAAGGGCCCCAATCTTCGTTCCTCCCCTTGACCCGCCCTCTTTTTTCTTTTATAGATCGATGGAAGGTCTTTTCCAACGCTTCTCCGATGGAGGGAGATAGGGGAAAAGGCGAATCGAGGTTTTCTGAGGAGGGGTGTTATGAAAAAGTTCACTTACATAGGATTATTTGCAGTCATTCTCCTTTCCATCCTTACCTCTGCACAAGCCCAGGAGGCGATCCGGATCGGGTTTTTTGCCCCGATCACGGGGCCGGCCGCAGCCGACGGGATGAGCGCCAAAAACGCGGTGGAACTGGCCTTGAAGGAGGTGAACGAGGCCGGTGGCATCCGCGGGAGGAAGGTGGAGCTGATCATCTACGATGATCGGCTCAACCCCCAGGAGGCCGTGGCGATCGCCAACAAATTGATCGAAAAAGACAAGGTCATCGGTGTGGTCAGCGGTTCTTACAGCGGTCCCACCCGGGTGACGGCTCCCATCTTTCAGAAGGCGGGGATTCCCATGGTGGTCGGCTATGCGGTCCATCCCGATGTGACGTGGGATCCGAAGGAGAAGAAACCGAACGACTTCATCTTTCGAAACGGGTTCCTCGGAGAGGTCGAGGGGGCTGCGGCAGCCGAGTTTGCGGTCAAACATTTGAAGGCCAAGCGGATCTCCATCATCTCCATGGACAACGATTTCGGAAGGGCCATCTCCGCGGGGTTTGCCGAGAGGGCAGAGAAGTTAGGATCGCAGATCCTCACCAAACAGATGTATAAATTCCCAGGGGAGAAGGACTTCCGGCCCTTCCTCACCCGAATCAAAGAAGGAAACCCGGACCTGATCTTTGCCGCAGGGTACTACAACGAGGCGGCCTCGATCGTCCGCCAAGCCAAAGAGCTCGGCATTACCACGCAGATCCTCGGTGAAGAGGGTTTCGACTCCCCGAAGTTTTTAGAGATCGCAGGCCCGGCGGCTGAAGGCGTCATCATTGCCACCAACCTCGACCGCGACGACCCCAGGCCGGTCGTCCAGAACTTCTTGACCAATTATCGGAAGGCTTATAACGAGGATGCGGATATGGTGGGCGCCTCCAGCTACGATGCCTTTATGATCCTCGTCGATGCGATCCGCAAAGCCGGAACCGATCCCAAGGCGATTCAGAAGGCCCTGCTTGAGACCAAGGACTACAATGGCTTGACCGGAAAGATCAGCCGGTTCGTCCAGGGTGAGGTGATTAAGCCCGTTCAAATCCAGATCGTCCGGGGCGGCAAATTCCGAAGGCTTGCCGTGATCGATAACCCCGAGGTGATCCCCCCGCCTCCGAAACAGTAGCTGAAAGAGGGGATCGCCCCCCGGAAGGCCTCGATCCCCTCCCTTTTTGATATACCTCTTATGCTCATCCAGCAACTCGCCAACGGGATCGCCATGGGGAGCGTCTATGCCCTTGTCTCCTTGGGCCTGACCATGGTCTATGGCATCCTCCGGATCCTCCACGTGGCCCATGCAGGGGTCTATGCCCTGGGCGCCTACATCGGCCTCTTCTCCTTCAAGCTCACGGGAGATTTCTGGGTTTCGTTGCTGATCGGGATGGCAGGGTCAGCCCTTGCAGGCTACCTCATCGAGCGCCTCCTCTATTCGCCCCTCCTTCATCTGCCGAGGATTGCGCCCCTTATCGTCTCCATCGGCCTCTTCATCGCGATGGAGGAGGCCTTCCGGATCATCGCCGGCCCCCATACCCTCACCTACAATGCCCGGATCGGAATCGGGGACGTCTCGATCGGAAGCTTCCGTCTCACCGAGACGCAGATCCTCATCCTCCTGGTGACCTTTGGGGCCCTGATCTTCCTCTGGGTCTTCCTCACCCGGACGAGGACCGGCCTGGCCATGCGGGCCTGTGCCCAGGATGCTGAAACCGCCTCGGCCTTCGGCGTCAACGTGAGGGCGATCATCGCCATCAACTTCCTCTTCGGGTCGGCCATGGCCGGGGCTGCAGGCGTCCTCATCGGCGTTTACGACAATCAGGTCTGGCCCACCATGGGCGCGATTCCGGCCTACAAGGCCTTGGCCATCGTCGTCCTTGGAGGGCTGGGAAACATCCCGGGAACGGTGCTGGCTGCCCTCGGCGTAGGGCTGGCCGAGACCTTCTTCATCGGCATCTTGGCCATTCCTTTTCCGAGGGATGCGGTGGCCTTCATCGCGATGATCCTGGTGTTGATGTTCAAGCCTTATGGATTGTTAGGGAAGGGGTAACCCTGAGATGATCAGCGGCTATCTCATCACCATCCTCATCACCCTCCTGATCTATGCCATGCTGGCACACAGCCTTAACATCATCACCGGCCAGGCAGGCCAGATCTCCCTCGGCCATGCGGCCTTCATGGCGATCGGCGCCTACACCTCGGCCATGCTTTACACGGAGGCCGGTTTTTCCTTCTGGTTCAGCCTCCCCCTGGCGGGCCTCGTGGCCGGAGCGATCGGAGCCCTTCTCTCCATCCCCTGCCTGCGAGTCCGGGATGACTTTCTGGCCATCACCACGATGGGAATCGGCTTTGTGGCGGAGGCGGTTTTCCTCTATACTCCTTTTTTCGGAGGCGCCATGGGCATCGGGGGGATCGATCTCCCGAAATGGTTTGGCAGGGAGATGACCAAGCCCGAATATTTCTTGCTCATCGTCGTGGTCTTCGGGCTTCTCCTCCTCTTGGATCACCGGTTAGGGCGATCCTGGATCGGTCTGGCCTGGGCCTCCATTCGCGAGGACGAACTGGCCGCGGGAGCCCTGGGAGTCCACGTCGTCCGATTTAAAGTCCTCGCCTTCGTCTTGGGAAGCGCAATTGCCGGCCTCGCGGGAGGGTTTTACGCCCACTTTTTGAGCTTCATCATGCCCCAGAATTTCGGCTTCGGTCAATCGATCGCCATCCTCTGCATGGTCGTCTTCGGCGGGATCGGAACACGTTGGGGGCCGATTCTGGGCGCGGTCATCCTGGGCCTACTCCCCGAACTCTTCCGACCCATCATGGAATATCGGACCCTACTTTACGGGCTGCTCCTTTTGGCGATGATGCGGTTTCAGCCCGGAGGTCTCCTCGGGGAAGAATCGACGATCCCAAAAACCCTGAAGCGGTTCTTTCTCCGCCGCAGGGGGGGTGAGTGACGATGCCCCTGCTCGAAGTCTCGAATCTCGGCAAGGAGTTCGATGGACTGAAGGCCCTCGACGGGGTCAGTTTTTCAGCCGAACCCGGAGAGATCCTCGGCCTCATCGGACCCAACGGCGCGGGGAAGACGACCCTTTTCAATATCATCACCGGGATCTTTCCCCCCACAGCGGGAGAGATATTCTTCCAGGGAAAGGCCATCCACACCCTCAAGACCCACGAGATCAGTCGGCTTGGAATCAGCCGGACCTTTCAGATCGTCCGGCCTTTTCAGAATCTCGATGTGGAGACCAATATCCTGATCGCCCTCGGGCACGCCTCCTATCCCTCCCTGAGAAGGTCCTTGGGACTGTGCCGGACTCCGGATCATCTTCGGGAGGTCCAGAGGTTGATCGATCGAACCGGCTTAGGGCCATTCGCCGGTCAGTTGGCGAAAAACCTCCCCCTCGGGATTAAGAAACGACTGGAGATCGCCCGGGCCCTGGCCCTGAAGCCCAGGCTGCTCCTTCTGGACGAGCCCTCCGGGGGGCTTCGTTTCGAAGAGTCGGTTCAATTGATGGGGCTGATCCGACAGATCCGGGAGGAGGGGATCGGGGTGTTGCTCATCGAACATAACATGCAGGTGATCATGGATCTCTGCAAGAGGATCGTGGTGCTCGATCATGGGACGAAGATTGCAGAAGGCTCTCCGGAGGAGATCCGTTCGAATCCGCTGGTGATTCAGGCCTATTTAGGAAAGGAAGCCTGAGATGCTCGAGGTGCGTCAGATCGAGGTGGCCTATGGCGAGTTCTTAGCTCTCAAAGGGGTGAGCTTTACGGTGAGGGAGGGTGAACTGGTCACCATCATTGGAGCCAATGGAGCGGGAAAGAGTACGATCCTTCGGACGGTCATGGGTCTGGAGAGGTGCCGAAAAGGGGCCATCCTCTTTCAGGGAGAGGAGATCACCGGGACTCCTTCCCATGTCCGGGCGCGGCTGGGCATCAGCATGGTCCCGGAGGGGAGGAAATCCTTTCCGGACCTCACCGTGGTCGAAAATCTGCTCATGGGCGGTTATATTGAGAAGGACCGGAAGAAGCTCCAAAACCGGATGGAAGAAGCTTTCCAGCTCTTTCCGGTGCTCCGGGAGAGACAGAATCAGGTGAGCAAGACCCTGAGCGGAGGGGAACAACAGATGCTGGCCATCGCCCGGGCCCTCATGTCGAAACCCAGGGTCATTTTGATGGACGAGGTCTCCTTGGGGTTGATGCCGATCTACGTGGAGGAAACCTTTAGGGTGATCCGGGACCTTCATCGTCAGGGCGTGACGATCCTTCTTGTGGAGCAGAACGCCCGAAAGGCCCTTTCCGTGGCAGACCGGGGTTATGTGCTCGAAACGGGAGAGGTGATCTTGAGCGATACGAGCGAGGTCCTCGCCAACCACCCCCTGGTGAAGAAGGCCTATCTCGGGGGAGCATGAGGGGACCTCTCTTTTCGAGGTGAATTATGGAAAAGACGAAAGTTGGGGTGAAAGAGAGAGAAGAGACGATGGTCGGCGTTCAGGTGGGGATTCGGGCACCGAGGGGAACCCAATTGACCTGCAAGAGCTGGCAGACCGAAGCGGCCTTGAGGATGCTGATGAACAACCTCGATCCGGAGGTGGCCGAAAAGCCGGCCGAGCTGATCGTCTACGGAGGCTCGGGCAAGGCCGCACGAAACTGGGAGGCCTACCACCTGCTGGTCAAATGCCTCATGGATCTGGAGAAGGACGAGACCTTGCTTGTGCAGTCGGGCAAACCGGTGGGAATCTTCAAAACCCATGAGGACGCGCCCAGGGTCCTCATCTCCAATGCGATGCTCGTCCCCCACTGGGCCAACTGGGAGAAATTTAGGGAACTCGAAGAGCTCGGGCTCACGATGTATGGTCAGATGACTGCCGGCAGCTGGATCTACATCGGCACCCAGGGGATCCTTCAAGGGACCTATGAGACCTTTGCCGCTGCGGCAAAAAAGCACTTCGGCGGGTCCCTCAGGGGTAGGCTCGTCCTCTCCGGAGGGCTGGGGGGGATGGGCGGGGCCCAGCCCCTTGCGGCCACCATGAACGAGGGCGTTTTCATCGGCGTGGAGGTGGATCCGAATCGGATCAAACGCCGCCTCGAGACGGGCTACCTCGATGTGATGACGGACCGGCTTGAGGATGCGCTCATCATGGCCCTGAGCGCAAAGGAGAAGGGGATGGCGAAGTCGATCGGCCTCGTCGGAAATACGGCCGAGGGGCTTCCCGAAATCGTGAAGAGGGGGATCATCCCAGACCTCGTCACCGACCAGACCTCCGCCCACGATGCGCTCAATGGGTATGTGCCGGCGGGCTTGGGCCTCGATCAGGCTCTCGAACTCCGTAAAAAGGATCCCCAGGAGTACATCCGGAGGTCGATGGAGTCGATGGCAATTCATGTCAGGGCCATGCTCGACTTCCAAAAGAGAGGGGCCATCGTCTTCGACTACGGCAACAATCTCCGGGCCCAGGCCTATCAGGCAGGGGTGAAGGAGGCCTTCGATTATCCGGGGTTTGTCCCGGCCTTCATCCGGCCCCTCTTCTGCGAAGGCAAAGGCCCCTTCCGATGGGCCGCCCTTTCAGGAGACCCTGAAGATATCTACAAGACGGACGAGGCGATCCTCAGGACCTTTCCCGACGATGTCTCCTTGACCAGGTGGATCCGTCTGGCAAGGGAGAAGGTCAAATTTCAGGGCCTGCCTGCACGGATCTGCTGGTTGGGCTATGGTCAGAGGGCGCGCATCGGCAAGGTCTTCAACGATATGGTGGCCAGGGGGGAGTTGAAAGCCCCTCTGGTGATCGGAAGGGACCATCTTGATAGCGGCTCGGTGGCCTCGCCCTATCGCGAGACCGAAGGGATGAAGGACGGAAGCGATGCCATCGCGGACTGGCCCATCCTCAACGCCCTTCTCAACGTGGCTGCCGGTGCCACTTGGGTCTCGGTCCATCATGGCGGAGGGGTGGGGATCGGTTATTCCATCCATGCGGGCATGGTCGTGGTCGTGGATGGGACGAAGGAGGCGGAGCGGAGGCTGGAACGGGTCCTCACGACCGATCCCGGTACAGGCGTGATGCGGCATGCCGATGCCGGCTACGAGGAGGCGATCGAGACGGCCAAAGAGAAGGGGATCAAGATTCCAGGCATAACCCTCTATCAGAAATGAAGACCCAGAGAGGAAACGAAAAAAGGACAAAGACCATCGTACTGGACGGTCACTCTCTCAGCCTGGAAGAGGTTCGGGAGGTGGCCGAGGGAAGGGCGATCGTCGAGATTTCTCCCGAGGCCGTTGAACGGGTCCGGCGATGCCGGGAATTTGTCGAGCGGGCCCTGGCGCAGGGCGAGAAGATGTACGGGGTGACGACGGGGTTCGGCCTCCTTGCCGATCAGGTGATCGATCACTCCCAGATCGAGGCCCTTCAGAGAAACCTCATCCGGAGCCACTGCGTGGGAGTGGGGCCCTATTTCGACGAAGAGACGACGCGGGCCATCATGCTGCTTCGGGCCAACGTCCTCGCCAAGGGCCATTCGGGGGTTCGGCCGGAGGTCGTCCAGACCCTCCTTGCGATGATCAACCTCGGCGTCCATCCCTTGCTCCCGGAACAGGGGTCGGTGGGCGCAAGCGGAGATCTTGCCCCCCTGGCCCATTTGGCCTCCGTGCTCATGGGAGAGGGCGAGGCCCTCTACCATGGGAAACGGATGTCGGGGAGGAAGGCCATGGAGAAGGCCGGGATTCCCATCCTCACGCTGAAGGCCAAAGAGGGCCTCTCCCTGATCAACGGCACGCAGGTGATGACCGCGGTGGCCATCCTCTCCCTGTTGCGCGCGGAGCGGCTCTGCAAGATGGCCGATATCATCGGGGCCTGCACCCTGGATGCCCTGAAAGGCAGTTTCCGGGCCTTTGACCTCGATATCGACCGGGTCAGGCCCTATCCCGGCTCCTTTGCCGTCTCGAGGAACTTCAAGAAGCTGGGCCAGAGGGACGAGATCGCCGAGTCGCATAAGTCCTGTTCCAAGATCCAGGACGCCTACTCCCTGAGGTGCATCCCCCAGGTCCACGGCGCGGTGAGGGATGCCTTGGCCTTCGTCCGGAAGACCCTCGAGATCGAGGTCAATGCCTCGACCGACAACCCCCTCATCTTCCCTGATAAGGGCAAGATCCTCAACTGCGGAAACTTTCACGGAGAGCCCGTGGCCTTCGCCATGGACCTTTTGGGAATCGTCGTCTCCGAGCTGGGAAGCATCTCGGAGCGGAGGATCGAGAAGCTGATCAATCCCGCCCTCTCCGGGCTTCCCGCCTTCCTCACCACCGAGGGAGGGCTCCACTCGGGGCTGATGATGGTGCAGGTCAGCGCAGCCTCCCTCGCCTCGGAAAATAAAGTGCTCGCCCATCCGGCAAGCGTCGATACCATTCCCACCTCCGCGGACAAAGAGGATCATGTCTCCATGGGGACGATCGCCGCAAGAAAAGGCCGTGAGATCGTCCGAAACGTCGAACACATCCTGGCGATGGAGCTCCTCTGCGCCACCCAGGGATTGGAGTTTCACCTCCCCCTTCGGCCGGGATTGGGGATCCACGAGGCCTACCGTGCCGTCCGGGAGAGGGTCCCGGCCATCAAAGGGGATCGACGGTTCAGCAAGGACATTCAGGTGATCTACCAGATGATCGCCTCGGGAGAGCTGCTTCAACGGGTCGAGAAGGTCGTGGGGGAATTAGATTAAGACCTCGAAGAAGAGACTGGACTCGTCCACCTCTTGGAGGGTGATCTCCCTCTGGGGGCCGGGAAGCAGGGCGAGGAAATCCGCAGGCCCATAGGTCGTCGCCCTGAACCCATCGCGGCAGACGATGACCCCGTCACGGGTGAGGCCCCAGTCGATCTCACCGATCAGCCCCGCCTCCGCCTGTCGGACAAACCACTCCAGTCGGTCTTTCCAGAACTTTTCGGAATAGCTCGAGAAGAGGACCCTTCCTCCGACCCGGGTGATCCGGAGGCTCTCCCGCAACAGCTCCTTCGGATCGACCTTGAAGGCCGAGATCCCGTTCTGGATACAGACGACCCGGTCGAACGATCGATCCGCAAAGCCAAGGCAGGCCGCATCCATCTGAAGGAGGAAGCAGTGGGAAAGTTGGGCGAGACGCTCCCTGGCGAGCCTCAGACTGGCCCAAGAGGTGTCGATGCCGACGACCTTTCTGGCCTTCTGCGCCAGCCTTTCGAGGACCCGGCCGTAACCGCATCCCAGCTCCAGGACGAGATGGGAGGAGTCGATCTGGCTCAGGACGTGCTCGATTTCGGCCTCCAGATATTGCTTCACCCTTGGAGGAGCGATGTCGTAGCATTGTCTTAATCGTTCGCCCGAAAGTTGGGTGGTGTAGTACCGATCCGGAGGCAAGGGGACCCTCCTGTCCGAGAGGTCCGGGGTTTTTCTACGCCTCTTTCATTTAACTGAAGAGCAGCCCCGGGAGCCAGGTCGCAATGGGAGGGAAGAAGAAGACCAGTGCCAGTCCGATCATCTGGAGGATCATGAAATCGATCATGCCCCGGTAGATGTCCTTCAGTTCCCATTGGGGAGCGACGGCTTTAAGGTAGTAGGCGGCCATCGCCACCGGCGGCGAGAGAAAGGCGGTCTGAAGGTTTACCGCGACCAGCGTCGTGAACCAGAGCAGGTCCATCTTCAACTCCTGGACGACCGGGAGAAAGATGGGGAGGAAGATGAAGACGATGGCCGGCCATTCGAGGGGCCACCCCAACAGGAAGATGATGAGCATGACCAAGGCGATAAGCCCCAGGGGAGGGATCTGGAGGCCGAGGAGCGATTTGGCGATCATCGTGCTCGTCCCGAGGCGGGTGAAGACGGCCCCGTAAATATTGGAGGCCATCCCCAAGAAGAGGATCATGCTGGAGGTCTGGAGGGTCTTGTAAACGGCCTCTTTGAGGGTCGACCAGGTCAGGCGGCGGTAGGCCAGGGTCAGGAGGAGGGAGGCCGTTGAGGCCATGGCCGCAGCCTCGGTGGGCGTCGCAAGCCCGAGGATGATGCTCCCCAAGGCCGAAAAGATGATGAAGGCCATGGGAAGGATGCCCGACATAAATTCACCCACGATCTTTCGGCTCGAGGTGAGCCGCTGCTCCGGCGGAAGGGGGGGGCCAAGCTCGGGGTTGAGATAGCTTCTGATCATGGCATAACTGATATAGAGAACCGAGAGCAGGAGGCCTGGAAGGATCGCCGCGCCGAAGAGCTTGACCACCGACACTCCGGCCACCGGGCCCATCACCACGAGCATCACGCTGGGGGGGATGAGGATGCCCAGCGTCCCTCCAGCCGTGATCGTCCCTGCTGAGAGCCTCACGTCATACTTGCTCTTCATCATGGCGGGAGCCGCCATAATGCCGATCACCGTGACCGAAGCACCGATGATACCGGTGGCGGTGGCAAAGATCGTGGCGGTCAGAAGGACGCCCAGGTAGAGAGACCCTCTCACCCCACCCAGCAGGTGCTGGAAGGAGGTGAAGAGGCGTTCCATCAACCCCGCCTTCTCGAGAAGATGGCCCATGAAGATGAAGAGGGGAACCGCCGCCAGGGTCTCCTCTTTCATGACGCCGAGGGTCTGATAGACCATCAGGGGGAAGACGGTTTCTCCGAATCCGATATAGCCGAAGACGATGGAGAGGATGATCAGGGTGAAGGCGATCGGAAACCCCGCGAAGATGCCGACGAGAAGGGCGGCCAGAAAAATCAACCCTAACTGCTCGGAGCTCATATCCACTCTCCCTTCAGGGCGGCGTGGAGGCTCTTAAGAAATTCGGAGACGCCTTGAATCATCAAGAGAAGGGCGGTCAGCGGGATGACGGTCTTAAAGGGGTAGAGCGGGGGCCGCCAGGGGCTGAGGTCCGACTTTTCGAGGATCGCCCAGGAGTGGATCGTCACCTCCAGCCCGGAGATGAAGAAGAAGATCATCCCCGGAAAGAAGAGGAAGAAATAGGAGATGACGTTGACCCATCCCTGCTTTCTCGGAGACCAGCGATCGTAGAGCATATCCGTCCGGATGTGGCCGTTGTTTTTCAACGTGTACATCGCGCCCAACATGAAAAGGGTCCCATAGAGCATGTAGGAGATATCGAAGGCCCAGACGGTGGGCGACTTGAACCCGTATCGGGCGATGACCTCGTAGGTGAGGCTGAAGACGAGAGGGAGGATCAACCATCCCACAATCCTTCCTGACCATTCTCCGATGGCATCGATGGTGCGTATTACCCTTTGTAGGACTTTAGGATAGGAATTCATACGAAGCCCTCCCCTCCCAGGAGCTTCGCCTGACCCGGAAAAAACCCTCCGCTCCCCTCTGAAGGGGGAGCGGAGCTTCGGTTTTGGCCACCCTTGAGTCGGTTGATAGGAATTAAGGTTTGATCACCTTAAAGGGATTGGCCCCTTTCCAGTAGTAGTCAGCGACCATATCATACGGGGGATGGCTCACCTGACGGAAGGGGACCATGCGGTTGGCCCAGGCCTTCTGGGAGGCCAACACCTTGGCAAAGAAGGGGCTCTCCTTCGATTTGCGCTCGGCCAGCCGGTCCCAGGCCTTGAGCATCTCCAAAAGCATCTCCCTCGGCGTCTCCACGACGTTGACCCCGTGTTTGGTCACCATCGTCTCGAGGTCTTTGACGTTCTGTTCCAGATGCTTCAGGGAGAAGTGGAGGGTTTCGGCAAGGCAGGCCCCCCTGACGATGGCCTTCAGATCGGGGGGGAGTTCCTCCCACTTTTTGCGGTTGATGAGGATCTCCATGTTGCCGGTGGGTTGATGGAGGCTCGGCATATGGAAGTACTTGCGAACATTATGGATCCCGATGGACATGTCCGCACTGGGGGAATGGAATTCCGCCCCATCGATCACGCCCCGTTCAAGGGAGGGGACGATGTCGCCACTGGGGAGGATGACCACCGACATTCCCATCTCTTTGAACAATTCGGCGGCCAGCCCTGCGGTGCGGAATTTGACCCCCTTGAATTCGGCCGTGGTCTTCATCGCCTTCTTGAACCAGCCCAGGGGTTCCGGAGGGTCGATGGAGCTCGGAAAGGCGACGACGTCGAACTTCAGCTCCTTCTGAAGGAGCTCGTTGTAGAGCTCGACCCCCCCTCCGATGAAGAGCCAGCTCATGTACTCCTCGTTGCTCATTCCGAAGGGACCGCCGCCCGGGGAGCCGAAGAGGGCGACGGCGGGATGTTTTCCTCCCCAGAAACCTGCCCAACCGTGGCCTGCATCGAGGACCCCTTTGTGGACGGCATCGAGGACTTCAAAGGCGGGGACCACGGCCCCTGCCGGGAGCAGTTCGATCTTCAATCGGCCCCCTGACATCTCCTCGATCCTGGCGACCAGGTCTTTGGGGTTCACGTACTCATAGGCTCCGGAGGTAAAGGCGCTCTGCATCTTCCAGGTGTAGACCTTGGGTTGGGCCGAGGCCGTCCCCTCGAAGCCGAGGATGACCACTAAGAAAAATACCCAGACCAAGCCGACCGATTTCTTCATTCCCAGCACCTCCTCTGAGGAAATTCAATCACCTGTGATTTAATACGTTCGGTTTCGTTTGTCAAATCGCCTCCCAGCCTTTCCTTGACATACCCACCGGATTCATTAAAATGAACACCATGCGACCAATCTCCGAGGGAGGAGAAGGATACGTGAAGATCGAAAGGTTGACGAGGAAAGGCATCCTGAACATCGCCCCTTATATCCCTGGAAAGTCGATCGAGGAGGTCCAGAAGACCTACGGAAAGAAGCGCTGGGTCAAGCTGGCCTCGAACGAGAATGTCTTGGGACCTTCTCCGAAGGCGGTGGAGGCGATTCGGGAGGAACTTCTGAACCTCCATCTCTATCCCGAGGGGCCCTGCCCGGACTTGAGGGCCGCCCTCGCTCGGAGATTTTCATTGTCGGAGAGAGAGGTGGTCATCTCCAACGGTGCGGACAACCTCATCCTGATGATCGCCAACGCCTTCGTGAATGAGGGCGACGAGGTGGTGATGGCCGATCCCACCTTCCCGGTCTATACGAACGTGACCCAGATCATGGGAGGAAGACCCCTCCGGGTAAAGCTTAAGGATTTCACCCACGACCTCGAAGGGATGTTGAGGCGGGTGACCCGGAAGACGAAACTGGTCTTCCTCTGCAACCCGAACAACCCCACGGGCACGACGGTCAGGAAAGACCAGTTCGAGGCCTTTCTCTCGGCACTCCCAGATCGGGTCATCGTCGTCCTCGACGAGGCCTATGGAGAGTTTGTCACCGATCCATCGAGCCCGCGGGGCCTCGACTATTTGTGGAAGAGACCGGTGATCCTCCTCAGGACCTTCTCGAAGGTCCACGGCCTGGCCGGGTTGAGGATCGGGTATGCCCTCGGACGGGAGGACCTCATCGATGCCCTCTACCGTGTGAGAGATCCTTTCCCGGTTAACCGCCTTGCCCAGGTGGCGGCCCTGGCCGCCTTGGGGGATGAGGCCCATGTCCAACGGACCATCCAGATGGTTCGCGAGGGGAGGGAATATCTCTACCAAGGGCTGGATGAGATGGGTCTTCCCTATGTTTCCAGTCAGGCCAATTTCGTCTTCATCGATTTCAAGAGGGATTCGGAAGAGGTCTTCCAGGCCCTTCTCGAGAAGGGCGTGATCATCCGACCGGGAAAGGCATGGGGTTATCCGACCTTTGGAAGGGTGACGGTCGGAAGGAGGATGGAGAATCGCCGATTCCTTCACGCCCTGAAGGACCTTTATGGGCGATAGAGACCGAGGATGAGCGAAAGGCTGATCATCAAGAAGGCGAAGGAACTCCTCACCCTCTCCCCAGCCTTTTCGGACGAATCCGGGCTGGGAATCCTCCGGGATGGCGCCGTGGTTCTCAATCAAGGGAGGATCGAGTGGGTCGGAAGGACGGAGGAGTTGCCCACGGCCCTTTCCAAGGAATCGGAGGGGAGGGTGATCGAGGCCACCGGAAAGGTGGTGATGCCCGGGCTGATCGATTCCCACACCCATCTCGTCTTTGCGGGTTCGAGGGAGAACGAATTTGAACAGAGGATTCGGGGGCGATCCTACCTCGAGATCGCGGCAGAGGGAGGGGGGATCCTTTCCACGGTTGAGGCGACCCGAAAGGCCGCATTCGAAGAGCTTTTCTGGCTGGGGATGAGTAGGCTTGACCGACTTCTCTCGATGGGGGTGACGACGATCGAGGCCAAAAGCGGTTACGGCCTCTCGCTCGAGGACGAATTGAAAATCCTTCGGGTGGTCCGGTCCCTGGCCCGCGAGCATTGGATTGAGATCGTCCCCACCTTTTTGGGGGCCCATGCCCTTCCGCGGGAATACAAGGCCGATCGAAAGGGTTACCTCGATCTTCTGACCAAGGAGATGATCCCCGAGGTGGCCAGGGAAGGCCTGGCGGAGTTCTGCGATGTCTTCTGCGAGGAGAAGGCCTTCACCCTGGAGGAGTCGAGGGAGATCCTCGAAACCGGAAAGCGGCATGGCCTCAAGCCGAAGATCCACGCAGACCAGCTCACCCCCGGGAAGGGCGCGGAACTGGCCGCAGAGGTCGGCGCCTATTCCGCAGATCATCTCGAATACGTGAGCCCTGAAGGGATGGAGCGAATGGCAGAGAGGGGCGTTGTGGCCGTGCTCCTGCCCGGCGCCAGCTTCTCCCTTTCGATGAAGAGGTATCCACCGGCAAGGGAGATGATCGAGAAGGGCCTCGCCGTCGCCCTTTCCACCGATCTCAACCCAGGCTCCTCCATGACCGAATCCCTTCCCCTCATGATGACCATGGGATGCCTCCTCTACCGGATGACCCCTGCGGAGGCGATCAAGGCCGTGACGATCCATGCGGCCAAGGCGATCGATCGGGAGAGGGAGATCGGGAGCTTGGAGCCTGGGAAAAAAGGCGATCTTGTCCTGCTCGATATTCCCAACTACCGATACCTTCCCTATCATTTCGGTGTGAACCATGTCGAGAAGGTGATCAAGGGAGGGCGGGTAGTCTATACGAGGCCCCCTATTTCCGAAAGCAAGGCATGAGGCTTCAAAGGCGGAGAAGGAAGGGAATAGAGGATGAGACTTCTGGAGTGCGTCCCCAACGTGAGCGAAGGAAGGGATGAAGGGAAGATCGCCTCGATGGCGCGGGAGATCACACGGCATCGCGGGGTGAGGCTTCTCGATATTTCTTCAGACCCGGACCATCATCGGAGCGTCTTCACCTTTGTCGGGGAGCCCGAGGGGGTCAAAGAGGCCGCCCTCTCGTTCGCCTTCAAGGCGATCGAGCTGATCGACATGAGGGGCCATCGGGGCGAGCATCCCCGCCTGGGAGCGGTCGATGTCGTTCCCTTCGTCCCCCTTTCGGGCGTGGAGATGGCCGAGGCCGTTGAGATCGCCAGGGAAGTCGGCAGGAGGCTTGGGGAAGGAGGCATCCCGGTCTTTTTTTACGAGGAGGCGGCCTCAAGACCGGAGAGGAAGGAACTTCCCGCCATCCGAAAAGGAGAATACGAGGGGCTTCCCGACAAACTGAGGGATCCCCTCTGGCAACCTGACGAAGGCCCTGCCCAGTTTAATCCGAAGTCCGGGGCCACGGTCGTGGGGGCCCGTTATCCCCTGATCGCCTACAATGTCAATCTCAAGAGTCAGGACCTCTCCTTGGCCAAGGAGATCGCAAGAAAGGTGAGATACAAAGACGGCGGTTTTCCTCGAGTCAGGGCGATGGGCGTAGAGCTGAAGGAGAGGGGATGGGTTCAGGTCTCGATGAACCTGACCGATTACCGGGTGACGAATATTCCGACGGTCTACAATTTTATAGAAGCGGAGGCCCGGAAGCACGGGGTGGAGGTGGCGGGGTCCGAGATCGTGGGGCTCGTCCCCCTTGGGGTCTTGGAGGGTGTGATCCAACATTACCTGAAGTGCCCTGAATTTTCGATCCGCCAGGTGATTGAACAGCGGATCCTCGAGTTCGAATAGGCTTTCTAAATCTTAAAACGATGGGGGAGAGTGAAGATGGACATCGAACAATTTTTGGAGGACCTCGCCTCGGATCGGCCGACCCCAGGGGGAGGGAGCGCCTCCGCACTGGCGGGGGCCCTTTCCGCTGCCCTGGTGGCCATGGTGGCCGGCCTGTCGCTCAGGAAGGACTCGAAGAACCGGAAGGCCATGGCAGCGATCCAGAAGAAGGCCACGGCCCTTCGGAAGCGGCTCTCCTCGGCCATGGTTGAGGATGCAAGGGCCTTCGAGGAGGTGATGAGGGCGTTTCAACTCCCTCGGATGACGGAGAAGGAACGGTCGATCCGGACGAGGGCGATCGAGAAGGCCTACCGGAAGGCCACGGTCACCCCGAAACTCGTATGCGAGCATTCCATTCGGCTCCTCGAAGCTTCGCGATTTCTCATTCACCATGGCAATCCCAATGCGATCAGCGACACAGGGGTGGCGGCCTTCCTTGCCGATGCCGCGCTGGCCGGGGGGTTGCTCAATATCGGGATCAACCTTCCTCCGGTGAAGGACAAGGCCTTTTTGAAGAAGACCCAATCCGAGATGAGGCAATGGGTCAAGCAGCGAAATCGACTGATGAGTGAGATCGTGAGCAGTCTGGCAAAGATTGGGCGTTGAGATTTCGGAAGGACCTGCGTTCCTTCTTGCTCTCTCGAAAAGAGGATAAACGGAAAGCCATTCCCCCGGTTGGAAGAATGGCTTCCGTTTTTTTTAGGGATAGGAAAGTCGCCCGGGACTACTTTTTGGGCGGGACGATGGCGTCTTTACAAGACTTGGCAATCCTCATCTTAACGACGGTCTTCGCGGGGATGTTGATGGGCTGGCCGGTGGCGGGGTTTCGCCCCACGCGGGCCTTTCGCTTCACCAGGACGAGCTTGCCGATGCCAGGAAAGGTGAAGGCACCGGCCTTCTTCGTCTCGCTAATGGCCAAAGCCGCCATCTCATCGATGATGGCTCCGGCCATCTTTTTAGAGAGTTCGAACTTTTTTGCAAAATAGGCCACGATCTGGGACTTGGTAAGGGGTTTCTTAGCTGGCATAGATGTGCCCTCCTCGAAAATTTAATTTTTGATGATTATACCGATCCCGTTCAAAAAAGCAAGAAAAAAATTTGGAGCGGGCAACGGGGATCGAACCCGCGACCCTCGGCTTGGGAAGCCGATGCTCTACCAGCTGAGCTATGCCCGCCTGGAGGTTTCTCGATCCGAAATCCCCCTATGGAGGAAACCGTTGGACTGGAACAATATAAGAAATTCTTCCGCAACGGTCAAGAGGATTTTTAAATCATCGTCAGCTCCCGGGGAAGGGGGGTTAAGACCTCGGCCCCATCCTGGGTGACCAGGACCATGTCCTCGATCCGAACCCCTCCCCAGTTCGGGAGATAGATGCCCGGTTCGACCGTGAAGACCATACCGGCCTGGATCAAACCCATATTTTCTCCGTTCACCACGGGGTCTTCGTGAACCGCAAGGCCGATGCCATGGCCCAATCCGTGGCCGAAATAGTCTCCGTATCCCTGACGTTTGATATGTTCCCTTGCGACCCGGTCGATTTCGGAGAACGGCACCCCGGGCCGGATCGCCTCGATAGCCAGATCGTGGGCTTCTTTGACGATCTGAAAGATCTCCTCCTGTTTTGGATCGGGTCGCCCCCAAACGAAGGTCCGGGTCTGGTCGGCATGATAGCCCTGGAACCTGACTCCGAAATCGACGAGGATCAATTCTCCCCTTAGGATCCGCTTCTGGCTCGCCCTTCCGTGAGGGAGGGCAGATCGACTTCCCGAGGCGACGATGAGGTCGAACCCCGTTCCTTCTGCCCCGTTTTTCTTCATGAAGATTTCCATCTCGAGGGCGAGGTCCCTCTCGGCCACCCCGTCTCTGATTCCCTGGATCATCTGGAGGAAGGATTTCGTCGAAAGATCGATGGCCTTCCTGATGAGGGAGAGTTCTTGGGCATCCTTGATCGCCCTTAAATCTTTCAGCTCCCCTTCGAGGGGGACCATCTCCAATGCGGTTCCCAATCTTTCGGTGAGCGCTCGATAGAAGGAGAGGGGTAGGGAAGGGCCCTCCACTCCCACCCGCTTCAAACCCAGATCAGAGAGGAGGGAAGCGACCCCCTCCAGTTTCTTCTTATAATGGACGATCTTGGCCCCTCTGACCTCCTCTTCGGCCTGGGTCCAGTATCGGGAATCGGTGAGAAAATAAGTCCCCTCGCGATCGATGAGGAGGGCTCCGTCGCTTCCCGTAAAACCACAGCAGTATCGAATGTTCTCCAGGCTGGTGAAGAGGAGCCCCTCGAGCTGGTTCAACCGGAGGATTTCCCGAACCGATTGCTGTCTGGCCTCGAAGGTCGAAGCCTCTATCATCTCTTCTTCCTTTTTTGAATGTTAGAGAGCCACCGTTGGAGGAATTCGATCCTCTCTTTCCTCGAACGGGGAAGGGTTGGGGTCCAAGAGGGAGAGGGATGGGTCAGCCGATTCAGTTCGTCCAGCCGTTGCTGGATTTCAGGATCGGAAGGGTCTTGCTCCGCGAGGATCTCATAGATCTCCCGCGCCTTCTGGAGGTCGCCCTGTGTTCGATAGATCTCTGCAAGCGTCTTCGTCGCGATTTGCACCATGGCCAATAACGGGGTATCATAAACGGGGGAAGGAAGTCAAGCCCTCTCCTTCGAAAGGGGGAAAGTCCTCCAATATTGACATGTCCCCGGATATCCAATAATATATTTCGGCCCATCATGGAGGTTCCTATGGAAAAAAAGTACCTTTTCTCCCCAGGCCCGACCATGCTCCCGCCCGAAGTTCTTCTGAAGATGGCCGAACCCATCATGCATCACCGGGAGCCCGAGTTCGAGAAGATCTACGAGGAGATCCGAAAAGGATTGAAATATCTCTTCCAGACGAAGAACGAGGTCCTCGTGTTTACCTCCTCCGGCACGGGAGCCATGGAGGGAGCGGTCTCCAACCTCCTGTCGAAAGGGGACAAGGCCCTCGTGGTCAGGGGAGGGAAGTTCGGTGAGCGATGGGGAGAAATCTGCAAGGCTTACGGAATCGAATTCGTCCCGATCGATGTGGAATGGGGAAGGGCGGTCGATCCCGAGCTGATCCGGCAGAGACTGGCCTCGGATCCCTCCATCCGGGCTGTGTATACCCAAGCGAGCGAAACCTCCACCGGTGTCAGGCACCCCATCCGTGAGATTGCTCAGGTTTTAAAGGATTACGAAGACAAGGTGATCGTCGTGGATGCGATCACCGCCATCGGTGTCTTCGACCTTCCCATGGATGCCTGGGGGCTCGATGTCGTGGTGAGCGGTTCGCAAAAGGCCCTGATGCTGCCTCCCGGTCTCTCCTTCGTGGCCCTGAGCCAAAAGGCCTGGAAGCTGGTCGAGCGGTCCGATCTCCCCAAATATTACTTCGACTTCAAGAAAGAGTTGAAATCGACGCAGAAGAACCAGAGCTCCTATACCCCGGCCATCTCCCTCTTCGTGGGGCTGAGGGAGTCTCTCCGAATGATTCAAGAGGAGGGTCTCGAAGCCCTCTTCCGGAGGCATGCGAAGCTGGCCAGGGCGACTCGGGAGGCTGTCAAGGCCCTGGGCCTGGAGCTTTACGCTCCGGAATCGCCGAGCGATGCGGTGACCGCGGTCAAAATCCCCGAGGGGATCGATGGGGAACGATTGAAGGATCTCTTCTTCGAGAGGTTCGGGATCACGGTGGCGGAGGGACAGGATCGGGCCAAGGGAAAGATCATCCGTATCGCCCACCTTGGCTATTATGACCGCTTGGACATGGTCATGGTCATCTCCGCGCTGGAGATGCTCTTGAAGGAGATGGGCCATCGCTTCGAATTGGGGACAGGGGTGAGGCGAATGGAAGAGGTCTTCCTGGAACCCTGAGGGGTTTCGAAAAGGGGAGGCCAAATTCCCTCTTTGAGAGGTGAGGCATCATGGACTATAAATGGAAGGTTTTGGTAAGCGATCCCCTATCGAAGAGCGGTCTGGAGATCCTCGAGGCGGCCAAGGAGATCACCTATGAGGTCAAGACCGGCCTTTCGGCCGAGGCGTTGAAGCAGATCATCGGTGAGTACGATGCCATCATCATCCGGAGCGAGACCAAGCTGAAGGCCGATCTCATCGAGGCAGGGAATCGACTCCGGGTGATCGGAAGGGCAGGAATCGGGCTGGACAATGTCGATATCCCGGCCGCGACAAAGAAGGGGATCGTCGTGATGAACACCCCCCAGGAGAATGCCATCGCGGCAGCGGAACATACGATCGCCCTGATGCTCTCCATCGCGAGGAAGATCCCCCAGGCGACCGCCTCGATGAGGGCGGGCAAGTGGGAGAAGAAGAAGTTCATGGGGGTCGAACTCTACCAGAAGACCCTCGGCCTCGTAGGGATCGGGGTCATCGGGACGATCGTCGCCGACCGGGCCAGGGGCTTAAAGATGAAGGTGATCGGTTACGATCCCTACCTGTCTCCGGAGATCGCTGAAAAGCGGGGGGTCGAACTGGTCTCCTTTGACGAGCTGTTAAGACGCTCCGACTTCATCAGCGTCCATACGCCCTTGACCGAGGAGACCCGGAATCTGATCGACCACCGGGCCATCGAGAAGATGAAGCGAGGGGTCATTTTGATCAACTGTGCCCGGGGGGGCATCATCAACGAAAGAGACCTCTACGAGGCCCTCCAGTCCGGAAAGGTCGCAGGGGCTGCCCTCGATGTCTTCGAGGAGGAACCGGCCATCGGAAACCCCCTCGTGGGACTGGAGCAGGTGGTCTGCACCCCTCATTTAGGGGCATCCACGGAGGAGGCCCAAGAGAACGTAGCCATCGCCATCTGCCGACAGGTGGTGGACTACCTGGTCCACGGAGAGATTCGAAATGCGGTCAATATCCCCGCGGTGAGCCCGGACCAGCTTCTCCTGTTGAGGCCTTACCTGAGACTCGGGGAGAAGCTGGGAAGCTTCCTCGGCCAGATCTCCAATTACGCCATCGAGGAAGTCCTGATCGAATATCACGGGGAGATCCTGGCCAACGGGACGAAGCCGATCACCACCTCGATCCTCAAGGGGCTACTCACCCCCTTCGTCGGCGAGACGGTAAATTTTGTCAACGCCCCTGTGATGGCCAGGGAGCGGGGGATTCGGGTGACCGAAATGGTCCGGGAAGAGGCGGAGGATTTCACCACCCTGATCGCCCTGACCGTCAGGTCGAAGATGGAGCAGAACTACATCGCCGGAACGCTTTTCGGAAGGAAGGAGCTGAGGATCGTCAAACTGAACGACTTCTTCATCGAAGCCCTGCCAGAGGGGCACATCCTCCTGATCAGCAATTACGACCGCCCGGGCGTCATCGGAAATATCGGGACGACCCTTGGGAGCAGGGACATCAACATCGCCACCATGCAGTTCGGACGGGATCGAATGGGGGGGAGGGCCATCTCCCTCCTCCATCTCGATTCTCCCCTGCCCCCCGGGATGCTGGGCGAGATCCTGCGGTTGCCCAACATCATCTCCGTGCGCCAGATCGAACTCTAACGAGGAGGAAGAGAGCCAAAGATGGCCAACGTGGTGATCGTCGGGGTCCAATGGGGAGATGAAGGGAAGGGCAAGATCGTCGACCTCCTCACCCGGGATGCGGATATTGTGGTCCGTTTCCAGGGAGGCAACAACGCCGGCCATACGATTGTCCTGAGGGGGGAGAAATTCGTCTTCCACCTGATCCCCTCGGGCATCCTCTACGAGAATAAACTTTGCGTGATCGGAAGCGGCGTGGTGGTCGATCCGGCCGTTTTG
The DNA here is from genome assembly GCA_026415035.1 of Thermodesulfobacteriota bacterium. NCBI lineage: Bacteria > Pseudomonadati > Thermodesulfobacteriota > Thermodesulfobacteriota bacterium. Next base: position 62,192 of record JAOAHX010000007.1, read on the forward strand.
ATCGAGGAGATCCGGGAGCTCAAACAGAGGGGGTACTTCAAAGAGGATTCCCAGTTGATGGTGAGCGAGGAGGCCCACCTGATCCTCCCCTATCACCGGAGGATCGATCTGGCCAGGGATCGCCTTTTTAAAATCGGTACCACGGGGAGGGGCATTGGGCCGGCCTACGAAGACAAGGTGGCCCGCTACGGGATCCGGATGGTCGATCTGATGGACGAGGAGGTGTTCCGGAAGAAGCTCAAGGCCAACCTGCTCCATAAAAATCTCTATCTCTCCGAGGTGCTCAAAGAGAAGCCCTTCGAATGGTCAGAAATCTTCGACCAGTTCCTCCGGTTCAAGGAGGAGATCGGCCGGTACGTTAAAGACACCACAAGCCTCCTTTACGAAGAGATTCGGAAAGGGAAACACATCCTCTTCGAGGGCGCTCAAGGAGCACTCCTCGATGTGGACCACGGGACCTATCCCTATGTGACGGCCTCCAATACGGTCGCGGGCAACGCCTGCGCCGGTTCGGGCATCGGCCCCACCATGATCGATTCGGTCCTCGGGGTCGCCAAGGCCTATACGACAAGGGTCGGTGAGGGCCCCTTCCCCACCGAGTTGAAGGACGAGATCGGAGAGAGGATCCGGGAGAGGGGAGGAGAGTATGGGGCCACGACCGGAAGGCCGAGACGGTGCGGATGGTTCGATGCGGTGGTCGTCAACCATGCCATCCGGATCAACGGGATCCAGGAGATTGCGATCACCAAGCTCGATGTGCTGAATGAGTTCGATAGGATCAAAATCTGCGTAGGCTACCGGGTCAACGGAAAGGTGATCCACCGCGTCCCTTCCCAACTGGAGCTGATGGAGCGGTCCGAACCGATCTACGAAGAGCTGGAGGGTTGGAAGAGGGACCTCAGGGGGGCAAGGGCGCCGTCCGAATTACCCCTCCAGGCCCAACGCTACCTCCGGAGGATCGAGGAGCTGACCGGGGCCAGGATCACGATCATCTCCGTCGGTTCGGAAAGGGACGAGACGATCGTTGTGAAAAAACCCTTCTGAAGGGGTGCCCATCCCTTGACAAGTTGGAAACCGATCTCTTAATGTAAACCGATAGGGCCGTTAACTCAGGAGGTAGAGTATCTGCCTTTTAAGCAGAGAGTCACTGGTTCGAGTCCAGTACGGCCCACCAGAGAATCAAAAGACCGAAAACGTCCCCATCGTCTAGAGGCCAAGGACACCGGCCTTTCACGCCGGCAACACGGGTTCGACTCCCGTTGGGGACGCCAGAGAAAGGAAAACCCTGACCCTGTTCAGGGTTTTTTTGTGGAAATCGGAAGGAAGAGAGGGGCAGAAAAGGCCGAGGGGAGGAAATTCTTTCCCGAAGCGGGAGGGGTTGGGGATGGGGGAAAAGGCCGAAGAAAAAGGATCTCCTCGATATCACAGAGGAATTAAAAACCGTGGTCCAATGCCCCGCTGGCATAAGGGTTGCTAAACCCATGGGCAAATGTCAGGGCTTCTTCCCATTCTGGATCTTAAAATCGATTTCAACGCGGAAAGCGTCTCTCTTCCGATCCAAGACTTCCTTTGGGAGAGCTTTTATAGCCATCTCCTCATTCGGTTGGTTGTTCCGGAACCGGCTAACGCGTTGGAGCCTTCCGAGCCTCCTGATTCAACCTCTAAACCGGCCCCTTTGCCCTCTCCTCCCATAACGCCCTTTTTTAATCCATCCTCACCCATAGTGAAAGAGATGGTTTCACCCCCTCAAATGGCCATCGTTGGCCCAGGGGATGAGGGAATTACCGTTTCTCCTCTGTTATATGGGGAGAAAGCGGCTTGGCCTTCCGAACACCTCTCAAGGGAAGGAGCTCCAGCAGATCTTGACGGAGCAAAGACCTTGGGCCTCCCATTCAACTCAGCTCCCCCTTCTTCCAAGGAGTGGGGGGAACCGCTTGCCCTGCCATTAGACCGCGTTCAGAAGGGAGGACCTCCGCCCTTTAAATACACCCCTATTGTTGAAGAAGGGGTGGCCCATCCACCCACTGTTGCCCCTGAGAACCCGAACCACTCCGTTTTAAGGCCACCAGAGTCTCATCCTTGGCCGGAGATCGACCTTTCGGACAAAAAGGCCGTGTTCCTAAAAGAAACGGGAGAGAAGACGGTGGAGGCGGTGAAGGGGGAAGATTTTCCCATCCCGCCCGAACCCCCACCGAGGGGCGAAGGGGAGGCATGGAGAAGGCCCGATCTTCTCGGGGAGAGACCTCAACGTGAAATCAATCAACTTGAAATAAATTTGGAGGATGACGGAGGCCCCCCAAAGGGATCGAACGCTGGGTTCGAGACGGATCGGAAGGGACGATCGGAGGCCCCTTCCCTCCGACCGATCCTCCATCTCAAAAGGGATGAAGTTTTTCACCTCGAGCCATCCGAAAGCGAGGGAGTTAACAGAGGGGAGGCTTTTAATCCTCTCCTCGGAGGGGGGCACGAGAAGGTGGGTTTGCCGAAGGAATCTTCTTCCCTTTCCACTCCCCCCTTGTCCCCGGAAAAAATCCTCTCCGTGAAAGAGCCCCCCTCCATAGGAGGAGCCAAACCGGTTCTGTATCACACCTCCCATGGGACCGATATGCTGGAGAGGATCGGTAGGACGGTCGCCTGGGCGGTACGGAAGGGCGAGGAAAGGATCGAGATGAGGCTTGAGCCTCCCGAGCTCGGCCCCCTTTTGATCAAAATCACGAGGGAGAAAGATCTCCTGAGGGCCACCTTCTGGACCGAAAACCAATCGGTGAAAGAGTTGCTCGAGGCCCAGCAAGCCGAATTTCGCCGAATTCTGGGAGAAGATGGGCTGAGATTGGAGAGGTGTGAGGTCTTTCTCGAGCCCGATCTAACTCAGATGGAGGAGCGGCAGGGGTTTTCCTTCCGCGAAACTCCCTGGCAGGAGAGAGAGACGAACGAGGAGGAGAACTTTCGAGGGGGGCAATCCGTGCAGGCCCCTGTGGTGGAAAGGCCTCGTTCATCAAGCGGCCATGGTCGAATCGACCGAATCGTCTAAAGGGAAGGAGGATGTCCATGAGTATCCCTTCGGTTTCGCCGGCCAACCAAGCCAAACAGATCCCTCAGGCCTCCCATTCCGGTAAGGAGAGGACGAGCCTCGGCCAGCAGGATTTTTTAAACCTTTTCATCACCCAGCTGAAGAATCAAAACCCCCTTAACCCCTTGGACCATTTCCAGATGGCTTCCCAACTCGTCCAGTTTAATCAACTCGACCTCCTTGTCCGGCTCCACCAATCGATGGAGACCACGAACGCTTATCAGTCCTCCATCCACGGACTGCAGGCCGCCCACCTGATTGGAAAGAGGATGGCCTTCGAAACTTCCCACCTCTTCCTCAAGGACGGAAGGGCCTCCGAAGGAAGCTATCAGCTTTCAAGGCCCGGGTGGGTGCGCATCGAGATTCACAACGAGATGGGACAGCTCGTCCGAATCCTCGAGGAGGGGTTCAAGGGTACCGACAGACAGACATTTGTCTGGGATGGAAAATCTCAAGGAGGGTTGAGTCAGCCTGACGGGAAATACTTCTTCAAGATCCTTGCCGTGGATGATCGGGGGGGGCCGATCCCTGTAGATCGCTCGAGGCTCGAGACGATCACCGGGGTCCAATTTGACAACGGGACGATCTATCTCTTCGGAGGATCCGAAAGGGTTTCGCTGAGTGAGGTCAGGGCGATCCTCAACGGGTCACAATAGGAAATCCATTAAAGGAAAGGAGGTTTTCACCATGTCCATTACATCGTCCTTTTATTCGGGACTTTCGGGGCTCGACAGCCATGCGACGGCCATGCGCGTCATCGGAGACAACATCGCCAATCTCCACACCACAGGGTTCAAAAGCAGCACCGCCCATTTCGAAGATGTCCTCGGAGTTTCGCTCACCGGCGTCTCAGGGGGAAACCAAACCGGAGCCGGAGTGAAGGTGGCGACCGTGGATGCCAACTTCATCCAAGGTTCGTTGATGACGACAGACGTCTCCACCGATGTCGCCGTCAACGGAAAAGGGTTTTTCATCGTGGAGGATCCCCTTTCAGAGGAGATGTTCTATACCCGGGCCGGCCATTTCCATATCGACAACCAGGGCTACTATGTGAATAATCTCGGTTATCGTGTCCAGGGATATCTCTACGATAGCACGGGCACGAGCCTCATCGAGACGCTCTCCGATATCCAGATTAACATGAACAGTATGGTTCCTCCCCGGGTCACCAGCCTGGTCAACATGGTGCTCAACCTGAACGCCACCGAATCGAGTCTCACCTTCGACCCCAACAACCCGTCTCGAACGTCCCATTTTTCCACGGCCCTCAATATCTATGACTCCCTTGGCCAATCCCACCAGATTCGGGTCTATTTCACCAAAACCGCCGATCAGACCTGGCAATGGAACGCCCTGATCGACGGCGCCGATGTCGAGGGCGGGACCCCGGGGGTTCCTGTGGCCTATGGATCTGGCAGCTTGAACTTCGATACAGACGGACAGTTGACCACAGGGATGCCGGTCGATTTTTACGTGGCTCAGAACCCACCCATCACCTTCGCCAACGGTTTGACCCCGCCTCCGACAAGGGTGGATTTTACCGGGACGACCCAATACGGTTCTCCGTCTGCCATCCAGGTTCTGTCCCACGATGGATATGCGGCCGGGACGGTCTCTGGGGTAAGCATCGACGAGGAGGGCAATATCATTGCCAGCTATACGAATGGGACGAGGCGTAAGATCGCCTGCCTCGCCCTGGCCGATTTTCCCAATCTCAACGGCCTGACCCGAAAAGGGGCCAACCTCTTTCAGGCGACCACCGCCTCCGGAGAACCCCTCTTCAACCGGCCCAAGGTGGGGGGGATGGGAACGATCTCTGCTTCCATGCTCGAGGAGTCGAATGTAGATATGGCTGCCGAATTTATCAAGATGATCATCATTCAGAGAGGCTATCAGGCCAATACCAAGGTGATCACCACCACGGACGAGATGCTTTCCCAGTTGATCAATATCCGATAGCCTAATTGGTGATTACGTTGGAGGGGGGAGGAAGGCCTTCCCTCCTCCCGACCCCCGCATAGCATGAGCCCCCTCCATTCTGTCAAACCATTGACGAAAAGCCTGAATCTTGACGGCCTCCTCTTTTCTCCCGCCCATCGGCAGTTGTGAAAAATTCAATCTTCTCAGAGGATTAAACAGTTTCCAGACCATTTCATCCCTTGGCATAACAGTTGCTCTTTCCCTCTTCAAAAATCGATCCCGGACCTCAAAAGATGGCAGAAGAGAAAGAGAAGGTAAAAGAGGCCGATTCAGCGGCCAAAGGGGCTAAAAAAGGGAGTAAGTTGCTCCTCCTCGTCGGGATCTTTGGCCTCTTGATCGTGGTTGCGGTCGGAGCGGTGGTCTTTCTGGCGCCCTCGCTCTTGCCCATCAAGGGGAAGAAGGGAGAGGAGTCGAGCCTCGAAAAAGGGTCGGGGAGTCCCTCCCAGGGCCATCTCTACAGCCTGGAGTCGATGATCGTCAATCTGGCCGACACCGATTTTCCCAGGTATCTGAAGGTCAAGATCGACCTCGAAAGTGACTCTTCGAAGCCCCAGGAGGAGTTTGAAAAGCGTCTTCCGCAGTTGAAGGACCTGCTTCTGAGCATCCTGACGAGCAAGACCTATGCGGAGATCGCCGATGCCTCCGGGAAGATGAGGTTGAAGGAGGAAATCCTCCAGCAAGCCAACCAAGTCTTCAGCACGCTGAAGATCAAGACCGTCTATTTTACTGAGTTCGTGGTTCAATAATGGCACCCGAAAAGATTCTGTCCCAGGAAGAGATCGATGCCCTCTTGAGGGGGATGGAGAACGGGGAGGTGGCCGCTTCGCCGGAACCCGTCGAGCGGTCCGATCTCAGGCTTTATGACTTTGCCAACCAGGACCGGGTCATCCGTGGCCGAATGGCCAGTCTCGAGGTGATCAACGATCAATTTTGCAGGCTCTTCCGGGGAAGCCTCTCGACCGCTTTACGAAGGGAGGTCGATATCGTTCCGAAGAGTATCGAGATGAAGAAATTCGGGGAGTTCATGAAGACCCTTCCCCTCCCCAGCAGCCTCCATGTCTTTCGCATGGATCCCCTCCGGGGATACTCCGTCCTCTCCTTGGAAGCCAAACTGATCTTTACGCTTCTCGATATTTTTTTCGGGGGGACCGGAAAGACCCATTATCGGGTGGAGGGAAGGGAGTTTACGGCCATCGAATTGAGGCTGATTCAGAAGATCGTTTCCTTGGTATTCGCCGACCTTCAAAAGGCCTGGAACCTGGTGCACCCGATCACCTTTCAGCATGTCCGAAGCGAGATCAACCCCCAATTCGTCACCATCGTCCCCGGCAGCGATCTCGTGGTCCAGGTCCCTTTCGAGGTGGAGCTGGAGCAGGCGATCGGAGAGATCCTCCTCTGCATCCCCTACGCGGTGATCGAACCGATCAAAGAAAAACTTTACGCCGGCTTCCAGAGCGACCAGCTGGAGGTGGACCAGACCTGGATCTCGAGGCTTTTCGAAAGATTGCAGGGGGCCGAGGTGGAGGTCAGGGTGGAACTGGGACGGTCGAGGGTGAGGGTTCAAGATCTGTTGAATTGGAAGGCGGGTGACGTGATCCCCTTAGACCAGGACCCTGCAAGCCCCCTTATCGTCGAAGTGGAGGGGGTCCCGAAATTTTTGGCGAGGCCAGGGATTTTAAAAGGGAACAAGGCGATCCAGATCGAAGGGAGGATAAATTCGGCTTAAGGCCTCTATGAGCCCAAAGGCCGGCCCCGATCTGGCCATCATTCCATGATCAAGGAGGGAAGGAGGTCTGCGATGGAGCAGGAGGGACAGAAGGTCCAGGAGACCATGGGTCGGGAGTTAAAGTTGAGCGAGGAGGGTTCTTCCCCTAAGGCCCATCCCAATCTCGATTTCATCCTCGATATTCCCCTGGAGGTCTCCGTGGAGTTAGGTCGGACGAAGATCCTGATCGGTGACCTCCTCCAGCTGGGCCAGGGATCGGTGATCGAACTCTCCAAACTGGCCGGAGAACCCTTGGAGATCCTGGTGAATCAGAAGCTGGTGGCCCGTGGGGAGGTGGTGGTTGTCAACGAGAAGTTCGCCGTCCGACTGACCGACATCATCAGCCCCGCCGAGAGGGTAAAACAGTTAGGGAGTTGAGGAAGATGACCTGGGCCATTGTAAAGATGATGCTCGTCTTGGGAGGGATGCTCGTTTTTCTCTTCCTTTTGAGCGGGTTCCTGAAGAGGGGGCGGGCTCGCTTCGCGGGATCGGTGCCTCATCCGGAGGTCCGGATCTTGGCCACCCAGTGTCTTGCGCCCCAGAAGTACCTCTCCCTGGTGGAGATCGGTGGAGAGGTCCTGGCCCTGGGGATTTCGGATGCGGCCATCACCCTTCTCACCAAGATCGAAAACAGGGAGTGGATCGACCGGCTGGTGATCCCCGAAGAGAAGAAACCGCCTGGGCCCCTTTCCCATCCTTCCCTTCCGCCCCTTTTCCAGAAACCCGGGGAAAGAAGGAGCAGGTGGACGAGGTGGATTTATGGGACGTAAGGCAGGAGCCATCTTTCCTCTTCTCTGCGGGATCTGCATCCTCCTTTTCTTCCTCCTCCCCTCGGAGGTCGCAGGCCAATCCTCCCCCCTCACCTTTCCCACCCTTAAGATCGGGGTCGAGGGCTCGAAAAAGGGAGGGGATGCCTCGGTGGCCATCCAGATCCTGTTTCTGCTGACCGTTCTCACGCTGGCCCCCGCCATTTTGATCATGATGACCTCCTTCACCCGGCTGATCATCGTCTTCTCCTTTTTAAGAAATGCGATCGGAATCCATCAGATGCCCCCCAATCAGGTCCTGATCGGCCTGTCGCTCTTTCTCACCTTCTTCATCATGAGTCCGGTCTGGCAGGCCATTAAAGAGAACGCCTATCTCCCCTACATGGAGAAGAAGCTCTCTCAGGAGAAGGCCCTCGAGGAGGCCATCAAACCGATCCGCCAATTCATGTTCCGGCAGACCCGGGAGAAGGACCTCGCCCTCTTCGTCAGCCTCTCCAAGATGCCGAGGCCGAAAAACATGGAGGAGGTCCCTACGGCCGTTCTCCTTCCGGCCTTCATGATCAGCGAACTGAAGACCGCTTTCCAGATGGGTTTCGTCCTGTTCATTCCTTTTTTGGTGATCGATATGGTGGTCTCGAGCATCCTCTTATCGATGGGCATGATGATGCTCCCTCCGGTGATGATCTCCCTTCCTTTCAAGATCCTTCTCTTCGTCCTGGTGGATGGGTGGCATCTCATCGTGGGTTCCATCGTGAAGAGTTTTTATTAGCGGGATTGCGCCCATGAATACGGAGTTGGTGCTCCACCTGGCCAAAGAGGCGATCGAGATGACCCTCTTTCTCTCCCTTCCCATCATGGGGGTGGGGTTGGTGGTGGGATTTCTCATCAGCCTCTTCCAAGCCGTCACCCAGATGCACGAGATGACCCTCTCCTTCGTTCCAAAGATCGTGGCCGTTTTGGTCAGCGTCCTCTTTTTGGGGCCGTGGATGCTTCAGAAAATGGTCACCTATATGGAAGGGTTGCTGACCCAGTTGCCTGGATGGGTGCGATGAGCGGAGAAATTCATCTGGTCAACGATCTCTCTCGGTGGACCCTCCCCATGGTCCAGCAGTGGCTCTTCGTGGTGGTGCGGGTCGCCCCCATCGTCTTCCTGATGCCCCTCTTTCAATCGCGGAATGTGCCGCAACGGGTGAAGGCGGCCATCACCCTGATCCTCAGCCTGGTTCTTTTTCCCTCCGTCGCGATCGAGGAGACGGCCTTTCCGAGCGAGCCCGTGGGTTTCGGGCTCCTCGTCTTCTCCGAGATGGCCATCGGATTGGTCTTGGGGCTTTCGATCCGCATGGTTTTCGCTGGGCTCCAGCTGGCGGGTGAGATCGCGGGCACCCAGATGGGGTTCGGAATGGCCAGGGTGATGGACCCCCAGTTCGGATCGGAATCGACGGTGATGACCGAATTTTACTTTCTGATCGGGCTGCTCCTCTTTCTCTCCGTCGATGGCCATCACTGGTTTTTCCGGGCCTTGGCCCAAAGCTTCCAACTCATCCGGCCCGGCGGGATCCATCTCCAAGAGGGCCTCTTCGATCAGTTTCTCCGGCTCTCCGGGAGGATGTTCGTCCTGGCGATCCAGATCGTGGCCCCCCTCTTGGCGATTTTGCTGTTGATCAAGATCGCCCTGGGGATCATCGCCCGGACGATGCCCCAGATGAATTTATTGATGGCCAGTTTTCCTCTGACGATCGGGCTGGGGTTGATCATGATCGGCCTCTCACTGGACCTTTTCTGGGTAAGCCTGGGAAAGTGGATGGATGAGTCGGGCCGGAGGTTGGTGACCACCCTCTTGCCCCTCATGAAGGAGTGACCATGGCGGAGGAGTCCTTTTCGGAACGGACGGAACAGGCGACGCCGAAGAAGCGGGAGGAGGCCCGGCGAAAGGGCCACGTGGCCAAGAGCCGGGAGATCCCCTCGGTCGCTCTCCTCCTCGGAGGAGGTTCCTTCCTCGTCCTCCTGGGCTCCTATGTTTGTCGCCACCTGTCCGACCTCATGGTCCTCTCTTTTCAAAGGGTCGGGGCCAGGACCTTCTCCTCGGAGGCCGTTCTCCTGATGAGCGAAGAGGTGGTTCGATCCGTCTTGACGATCCTCCTCCCCCTCCTCACCGTGCTCCTTTTGATCTCGGTCGGAAGCCATTACGTCCAGAGCGGAACGTTGATCACGGCCGAGGCGTTGAAGTGGGATTGGAACCGACTGAATCCGATCGCCGGATTGAAGCGCCTCTTATCGAAGCAATCGGTGGCGGAGCTTTTCAAATCGATCTTCAAATTGATCATCATCGGTGGGATGGCCTACCTGACGATCCAAAAGGCGCTGCCCGATCTTCTCCTGCTCATGGATCGATCGCCCGAGGCCATTTTTAGTTCGGTGGGGTCCCTCGCCTGGGGCCTCCTGCTCCGGACGGGCGCTCTGATGGGCCTCTTGGCGGGTTTGGATTACCTCTTCCAACGATGGACCTATGAGCGAAATCTTCGGATGACGAGGCAGGAGGTGAAGGAGGAGTTCAAGCAGACCGAGGGCGATCCGATGGTCAAGGCGCGGCTCCGGAGCCTCCAGCGCCAGATCGCCCGGAGGAGGATGATGGCGGAGGTGCCGAAGGCCGATGTCATCATCACCAACCCCACCCACCTGGCCGTTGCCCTCCTCTACCGAATGAAGAAGATGGAAGCCCCCAAGGTGGTGGCCAAAGGTTCGGGATGGATCGCCGAAAAGATCGTCGAGATCGCCCGACATCACCAGGTCCCGGTGATCGAGAACCCCCCCCTGGCCCGACTCCTCTATAAGACGGTCGAGGTGGGGCAGATGATCCCTTCCCAGTTTTACCAGGCCGTGGCCGATATTTTGGCCTATGTCTATCGCTTGAAGAACCGGAGAGGTTGAGACCATGGGCGGACCGGAGGGTTTCCTTTCCATTTTCAAAGGGGTTCGAAAGATCCAACAGGCCGATCTCTATCTGGCCACAGGGGTGGTTTCGATTCTCCTCGTCATGATCCTGCCCCTACCTGCGCTCCTGATCGATCTTCTCCTTTCGGTGAGCCTCACCTTCTCGCTGATCATCCTGCTGACCTCCCTCTACATCAAGACCCCTCTTGAGTTTTCCACCTTCCCCTCGCTCCTGCTGATGACCACCCTTTTCCGACTCTCCCTCAATATCGCCACGACCCGCCTGATTCTCCTCCACGGAAACGAGGGGACAACGGCAGCCGGCTATGTGATCCGGTCCTTCGGCCATTTCGTCATCGGCGGAAACTACTTCGTGGGTTTCGTCATCTTCATCATTTTGGTCATCATCAATTTCATCGTCATCACCAAGGGAAGCGGCCGGATTGCCGAGGTGGCTGCCCGGTTCACCCTCGACGCCATGCCCGGCAAACAGATGAGCATTGATGCCGACCTCAATGCCGGGTTGATCGACGAAAAGGAGGCGAGGAAGCGGAGGGCCCAGATTGCCCGGGAGGCCGACTTCTACGGCGCGATGGACGGGGCCAGCAAATTCGTGAGGGGAGAGGCCGTGGCAGGCCTGCTCATCATGCTCATCAACATCGTCGGAGGGTTTCTCATCGGGGTCTTTCAGCACCGGATGCCTTTTTTAACCGCTGCCGAGACCTTCACGGTCCTGACGATCGGGGATGGCCTGGTCTCTCAGATACCCGCCTTGATGATCTCCACAGCCGCGGGAATCATTGTGAGCCGGGCGGCCTCGGAGCACCATATGGGGAGGGAACTGGGAAACCAGATCCGGCTCCAGCCCCAGGCCATCACCCTTTCGGCAGGCATCCTCTTCTTTTTGGGACTGATTCCAGGGCTTCCCCATCTGCCCTTCATCGGCCTCTCCTTAGTCGTCGGCCTTCTCAGCTACCTCGTCTACAAGGAGCAGAGCCGGGTGGAGAGGCGACAGGCCGAGGAGGCCCGAAAATTGGTTCCCCCCACCGCACCGGAGCCGGTGGAATCCTTCTTGAACCTCGACCGGCTCGAGCTGGAAGTGGGATACGGTCTGATCCCGATCGTGGACGAGGAGCAGAACGGAGACCTCCTGGATCGCATCCGATCGATCCGGCGCCAGTTCGCCCTTGAGATGGGGTTCATCGTTCCCCCTCTGCGGGTCAGGGATAATCTCCAGCTGAAGCCGGGGGAGTATCGCATCCTCGTCAAAGGGAATGAGGTGGCCCGGGGCGAGGTGATGCCGGGCTTTGTGATGGCCCTCAGCGCGGGGGAGGTCAAACGGGATCTCGAGGGGATTCCGACCCGTGAACCGGTCTTCGGACTTCCCGCCCTCTGGCTCCCTGAGAAGCGGAAGGACGAGGCCCAGTTCGCGGGGTATACCGTGGTCGACGTCTCCACGATCATCACCACCCATCTGACGGAGGTCCTTCGATCCCATGCCGATGAGCTCCTGGGACGGCAAGATGTCCAGAAATTGCTCGATCGCCTGGGCCAACAATATCCGAAGGCCGTGGAAGAGTTGACCCCCCAGCTTCTTTCTCTGGGCACGATCCAGAGGGTCTTGCAGAACCTCTTGAAAGAACGGGTCTCCATCCGGGATCTGCTGACCATCGTGGAGACGTTGGCGGATTATGCCCCCCTGACCAAAGACCCCGATCTCTTAACCGAATATGTCCGGCAGCGGCTGGCCCGGACCATCGTCAAACAGTATGAGACGCCGGAAGGGGTCCTGCCCCTCATCACCCTGGATCAGCAGACCGAAGACCTGCTGCGGGACCGAATCCAGAAAGGAGACTATGGGACGACCCTCGTTCTGGAGCCAAGCCTGGTTCAGAAGATCGTCTCCAACCTCCACCAGATTCTCGAAAGGATGACCCAACTCAATTATCAACCCGTTCTCCTCTGTTCGCCGGTGCTGCGGAGGCATTTGAAACGCCTGCTCGACCGACTGCTTCCCCAGATCGCGGTCCTCTCCCATACCGAATTGCCTCCGCATACCAAGATTCAATCGTTGGGGACGGTGACGATTTGAGAGGGGTGAGGGAGAAGGGAAGAGGGGATTGGTATGCAGATTAAACCGTATTCAGGAAAAGACATGCAAGAAGTCCTGAGGAAGGTGAAGGAGGAGATGGGCCAGGAGGCGATCATCCTTTCGACCCGGAAGGTCAAAGGGGGGATCGAAGTCGTCGCCGCCATCGATCGTCCTCCTGCCGGGGCATCGGAGACCCCGATCCCTCCCCGTTTTTACCAGCTTTCCCCCTCCGAGGGCGCGGTTTTATCCGGGAGGTCGGAAGAGGAACGCTTTCTTCAGAAACTCACCTCTGCGGGCCTCTATCCTAAATTCGTCCAGGAGCTGGCCGAGGCGATCCATGACCTCCATCAAAGGCCTCTTGCCGTTCCCCTCCCGGAGGCCTACCGGGGTCTTCTCAACTGGAGATTGATGGAACAGGTGGAGGTGATGGTCCCCTCCCCGAGCCGGCCAAGGGTTTGGGCCTTTGTCGGGCCCACCGGAATCGGAAAGACGACCACGATGGTGAAGTTGGCGGCCCATTACCGGTTGAAGGAGACCGATCGGGTCACGCTGATCACGACCGACACCTACCGCATCGGCGCGGTGGAACAGTTGAAACAGTATGCCCAGCTCTTGCGCCTTCCTCTCGAGGTGGCCTATCGGCCCGATGACCTGAGACGGATCATCGAACAGCATCAGGACCGGGACCTCCTCCTGATCGACACGGCCGGCCGAAGTCCGAAGAGTCCCGAGGCCATGGAGGAACTGAAAGATTTTATGACCGCGCATCCGAAGATCGAGAATCACCTCCTCCTCAGCGCGACGATGAAAGAGACCGACCTCGCTTGGATCGTGGACCGGTTCCGGGTGATCCCCATCGCCAGCTACATCTTCACCAAGCTGGACGAAACGACCCATTATATCCCCCTTTTCAATCAACTGATGCGATACAAGAGGCCCCTGTCCTACCTGACCCATGGCCAGAACGTCCCCGAGGACATAGAACAGGCCACCAAGTCCCGGGTGGCCCACATGGTGCTCGATACGCTCCTATTCCATTGAAGAGGTGAAGAGGATGGATCAAGCAGAAGGACTGCGAACGCTGATGGCCCCGTCTTTGGATGGGAGAACCGGCTACCTTCCTGGCCGGGAGAGGGAGCAGAAGGAGGGCCTGAGGGGCTCTCCACGGGTCATCTCCGTCACGAGCGGGAAGGGCGGGGTGGGGAAGACGAACGTGGTGGTCAATCTGGCCCTGGCCCTCAGTCGATTGGGGAAGAAGGTTTTGGTCCTCGATGCCGACCTGGGGTTGGCCAACATCGACGTCCTGTTAGGTCTGGTTCCGCGGTTTACGATCGAGCATTTCTTCCAACGTCAGAAGACCCTTCCAGAGATTCTCATCGAGGGGCCCGGCGGGATCCGCATCCTCCCCGCCAGCTCGGGCGTCTCGAGCCTTGTCCACCTCGACGAGACCCAGAAACTCTTCCTGTTGGAGGAGGTGGAGCTTCTGGCCGAGGAGATCGACCTCCTTTTGATCGACACGGGGGCCGGGATCTCCTCCAACGTCCTCTACTTCAACATGGCGGCCCAGGAGTCGATCGTGGTGGTCACGCCCGAGCCGACCTCGTTGACCGATGCCTATGCCCTCATCAAGGTCTTATCGACCCACTTCGAGAAGAGGCATTTCATGGTGCTGGTCAATTTCGTCTCGAGCGAAGAGGAGGCGAAACGGGTCTTTCGGAAGATCAGCAAGGTGATCGACCGGTTTTTGAAGAGCCTTTCCATCGATTATCTGGGGTTTATTCCCTTCGATGAAAAGCTGCCGCAAGCGGTGAGACATCAGAAGCCCGTGCTGGAGGTCTTTCCCGCGGCCCAGTCGAGCCGGCGCTTTGAGGATCTTGCCCGGGTTCTCCAAGACCGACTTTTGCCTCCGCTGCCCACGGGCGGGATCCAGTTCTTCTGGAAGAGCTTATTCCAGGCGCAGAACCGTCTCGAATTGGAAAGGGGGATGGTGTGAAACCGAAAACCCTATACCGAACCCGACCGGAGCCAGCGGTGGATCCAGCCTCCGCCCCTTTTTCTTCCTCGGAAGATCGAAACGAGGTCATCCTGCGCTATGCGCCCTTGATCAAGCATGTCGCCCATCGGCTGGCCATGAGGCTTCCCTCCCACATCTGCGTGGACGATTTGATCAGCGCAGGGGTCATCGGTCTGATGGACGCCGTATCGAAGTTCGATCCCGAGAAGAAGGTAGAGTTTAAAACCTATGCCGAATTCCGGATCCGCGGGGCGATGATCGACGAGCTGAGGACCATGGACTGGGTCCCGCGTTCCCTCCGGCAGAAGGCCACCCAGATCGAACGGACGATCCAGCAATTGGAGAGGCGAAACGGGAGGGCCGTTGAAGACGAGGAGATCGCCTCTGCGATGGGCCTCTCCCTGGACGAGTACTACCGGACCCTCAAGGATCTCCAGGGCCTCTCTCCCATCGATCCCGAGGAGGTCCTGAGGCGATGCCCCCGGGTCTCCATCGAGGACGTCGTGGAGATCCTTGCCGGAGAGGAAGAGAACAACCCTTTTCATCAATACAGCCTCAACGAGCTGAAAGGGCTCCTCTCCAGGGCGATCGACACCCTTTCGGAAAAGGAACGGACCGTCCTATCCCTATACTACTACGAGGAGCTCACGTTGAAGGAGATCGGTGAGGTCCTGGGCCTCACCGAATCGAGGATCTGTCAGATTCATGCCAAGGCGATCTTGAAACTGAGGTCTCGCCTGAAGGCCTACCTGAGAGAAGACGAAGAGGCCCCAGGGCCTCTTCCATCTCATGCCAAAGGAGAAGTCCGATGCCCAACTTAACGATGAACATTTTGGTGGTGGATGACTTTTCAACCATGCGGAGGATCATCAAAAACGTCCTCAAACAGCTTGGCTACGCCAACATCTTCGAGGCCGAGGATGGGATGGCCGCCTTGGAGGTCCTCAAGCGGGAGAAGATCGATTTTATCATCTCCGACTGGAACATGCCTCAGATGACCGGGCTTGAACTCTTGAAGGCGGTGCGGGAAAGCCAGGCGTGGAAGGACATCCCTTTCCTCATGGTGACCGCCGAAGGGCAGAAAGAGAATGTGATCGAGGCGGTCAAGTATCGGGTGAACAACTATGTGGTGAAACCCTTCACCGCAGAGACCCTTACGGAAAAGATCAATAAAATCTTCGAGGGAAGGTGATCCTCATGTCCGAAGAGATCGGCTCCTCGACCCCGCTTGGCCAACTTCGGCCGATGGATCGCTCCAAGGACACGGGTCAGAGGCCCTCCGAACGGGACCTCCCCCTTCAGAGGCGGAGACCAAAGGTGAAGGAGAGCCCAGAGGAAGAGGAGAAGGGCCATCGGCGAGGGCCTGAGGAGGGAGGAGAGCCCTCCTCCGCTGGCAAGATCGTTGACATCGTCATCTGAGCCGAATTGTCTCAATCGAAAAGGAGGGAGCGCATGGTGAACTTGAATTCTCTTTTCAGTTCTTTGGAGTCCGGATACCTCTTGTTGACCGGGAGCATCTTCCTTCTGATCGTGGCTATGGTGGTCTATTTTAGGAAGATTTTAGCCCTTCTCAGGCCCGCAGGGACCGCGGGAAGAAACCCCGAAGGTCTGGCCCAGTGGGTTCAGGAATCGGAGCGCCTCTATGAGGAGCTTTCCAAGGTTCTCGAAGAGCGGAAGAAGATCGCAGAAGGATTGATCGCCCAACTGGACGAGAGGATCGAGGCCCTGCGGGCGATGAAGATCGATCTGGACCGATATGATCGTCCGATCGCCGAGGAGGTCTCCCCGAAAGAATCGGAGGAAGAGGTGCTTAAGATGGCCCAGGAGGGGAAAGACTATTCAGAGATCGCCAAGGAGACCGGGCTTTCCGTCGGAGCCATCCAATTCATCATGAACCTGAGGCGATACGAGGAGGCGTCCCCCTTCAAGAGCCCTTGAGGGTTGACCCTGCCCTCCTTGTCCTCCACTCCCTAACGTGAAAACGCTCTTTTCCCCGACATCCACCACCGCTGGGCTGATTCGCCTCGATGCAACCTCGATGAAGGCCCTTCTCCCTTTGGAGATAGGCCAGGTCCTCAAGGGGAAGGTCCTCGAGGTGATCGATGGCCGACAGGCGATCCTTCAAGTGAAGGAGTCTGTTTTCAAGGTGGAGAGCCGGATCCCTCTCCGGGAGGGCATGGAGGGAAGGTTTGAGGTGACGGCCCTCCGGCCCCACATCCTTCTCAAACTCCTTCCCGGAGAAGAGGAGATGCTTTCGAGCGAGGCCAAGCGAGGCCTCGCCTCCCTTCTCACAGCCCTCCCTTCGGAAGCGCTCTCCCAGCGGCTCCATCAAATCTGGGAGTGGGCGAGAGAGAAGGGCCCTCCTCAGATTCGAGCGACGATAGAGCGTCTGTGGCAATTGGGGACGTCGATTTCTCCGGGGCCATCGGGTTTGATCGGTCCCGAACAGATCGAGAGATGGATCGCCGGAAGCGGCCTCTTCTTCGGGGTCCTTTTCGGAGAGGTGGTCAAAGAGGGAAAACTGAACCGCAACGAGGAAAGGTGGCCTCGAGATCTCAAAGGCCTCTTGATGAGATTGAAGGGCCAGCTCCTCCATGAACGAAAGGGATTGGAAGCCTCGGCCTTAGGGCCAAGGGAATTGGAGGAACTCCTTGAAGGCGTAGACCTCCTTCTTCAGAGGATCGAGGCCTATCAACAACTCTCGGCCGCTTCTTTCCAGACCGGAGGGAAGCTCTTTCTCCTCCTCCCCCTTTGGATGGACGGCTTCCTCCGATTTGTCGATCTTCAGGTGTCCCTCCATCGCCGCCAAGATCCGCAGCCCTCCGAAGGCGAGGGAAGGACGATCCAATTTCTTCTTCACCTGCCGGAGTGGGGGAAGGTGAGCATCGAGGTTCAGACGATCGGCAGGCGGCTTCTCGGACGGTGTCTTTTCAGCCAGGAGGACGTGGCGACCTTCTTCAGAGAGAATCTTCCCGATCTTCTGGAAAGGCTGGTAGGGCTTGGATTTCAACCCGAGATCGAGGTGACCACTCAAAGGGCCGAGAAGATTTTGGAGAATTTTTTGGCCGAGATCAAGGGAGGGGAAAGGCCCTTTCTGGATCTCATCGTTTGACCTCTTCTGTTAGGCCTCCCGGGCCACGGGTCCTGGGCAAGGGAGAGCCGGGAGAGAGGACTTCTATGGGAAAACCCACCTCACCATTGCGATCGCTCAAAAAGGCCGTGGCTCTCAGGTACCGGCCCAAAAAGGATCGGGCCCCGAAGGTGACGGCCAAAGGGGAGGGTTGGTTGGCGGAGAAGATCATCGCCCTGGCCAGGGAACATGGGATTCCCATCCGGGAAGACCCTGCGTTGGTTCAGATCCTCTCTCAGCTCGACCTCCAACAAGAGATCCCTCCGGAGACCTACCGGATCGTTGCCGAGATCCTCGCTTTTGTTTACCGGGTGAACCAGAAGTGGAAGGCCTCGAGGGTCAAGACCGAAGGGGGCAAAAATTTCCCCATGCCGGAGCGCTCTTTGCCCGATCGGGTCGGAAAAGGGCCCGTCCGATGAGCGTTATCTGGCCGGAATCGAAGGAGACTACCTTGGCACAGGCCTTGCAAATTTTGGGATTAAAGGAGAGACGACGATGAGATCGCTTGATCTATCCGCTGCAGGGGCGCTCCGTGAAGAGAGACGATTTCACCTGATCTCCCACAATCTGAGCAATGCCCAGGTCGTGGGCTATAAGAAGGACGTTCCCCGTTTCTCCCTCCTCTTGGCCCAGGCCCTGACCCCCTTGGAGGCCGAGAGGGCCGACACTTCGAGGACCTCCTTTCAGCAAGGGAATATCCTAAAGACCGGGAACGATCTCGACCTTGCCATCGAAGGAGAGGGGTTTTTTAAGGTGATGACGCCGAGGGGGGTTCGTTATACCCGGTCCGGTCAGTTCAGGTTGGATCGAGAGGGTAGGTTGGTCTCGGCCAGCGGATTTCCGGTCCTCGGCCAGAAGGGGGAGATCAAGGTCAGTGGAAAGGCGATGGTCATCGAGAAAGATGGAAGGGTTAAGCTGGACGGGGAAGAGGCGGACCGGATCGCCCTGGTCACCTTCGATGATCTGACCCAACTGACCAAAGAAAGCCTCACCCTCTTCGCCCCGAAAATGGCCCAACAGGAGAGGGAGGTGGAGGCCCCCCTGGTCCTCCAGGGCTACCTCGAGGAGTCGAACGTCAATGCTCTACAGGAGATGGTCAACCTGATCGACACCCTCCGCTCCTATGAGGCCAATATGAAGGTGATTCAGGCCAAGGACGAGCTCACCGGGAAGGTGGTCAATGAAATGGGAAGGGTCTAATTCGATGAGGAGGAGGTAGACGATGCTTCGAGGGCTTTGGACCGCAGCCACAGGCATGGCCTGTCAGCAGACCAATATCGATGTGGTGGCCCACAACCTTGCCAATGTAAACACGAATGGGTTCAAGAAGAGCCGGGCCAATTTTCAGGACCTGATGTATCAGAACCTCCGGACGGCCGGCGCCACCACCGCCGACGGCGGGCAGGTCCCCTCCGGGATTCAGGTGGGGATGGGGGCGAAGGTGGTCTCCGTCGAGAAACTCTTCATCCAGGGAGACTATGTCAACACGAAGAACGAGCTCGACGTGGCGATCGAGGGGAAGGGGTTTTTTAAACTGATCAACAATGGCCGCGAGGTCTACACCCGATCCGGCGCCTTCAAACTGGACAAGGATGGCTATATTTGTGACAGCCATGGAAATCGGCTCCAGCCCGAATTTGCCGTCCCTCCGAGGACGGCCACGATCACCATCGACTCCGGAGGACGGCTGGTCGCCTCAGGGCCGGACGGAAGGGAGCTCGGAAGCGTCCAGATCCAGCTGTTCAACTTCCCGAACCCCGCAGGGTTGAGAAGTATCGGCCAGAACCTGTTCCTCCCGAGCGAGGCCTCAGGAGATCCCACCCAGGGCAATCCCGGGACCGATGAATTTGGGACCCTCGCCCAGGGCTTTTTGGAGATGTCGAACGTGGACGTCGTGGAGGAGATGATCCACATGATCATGGCCCAGAGGGCTTATGAGATCGGGAGCAAGGTGATCCAGGCGGGTGACGACATGCTCCAGATGGCCAATAACCTGAAGCGATAGGAGGCTTCGGATGAGAAACCCGAAGAAAAAGATCTTCCTCCTCTTCCTTTCGGGCATAACCGGCGGGACCCTCTTCTTGATGGCCTCCGCGGCCACGGGACAGACCTCTCTTTCCTTCGAGGTCTTCCATGAAGGGAATGGGTTCGAACCAGAAACGGTGAAAAAGAGCTTAATCACCGCCTATCAGCTTCTCTACCCTGAAAAACGGTTCCGGGTCGAGGTCAAGGCCATTCACCTCAACGAAAAAGTCGTGCTCCCCCCAGGGCCCCTTCTGGCCGAGCTCACTCTTCCGGAGCAGGCTCGACGCGGGGGGACGATCTCTACTTCGATCCTCTTTCGGGCCCAAGGGAAAGAAGCGGGGAAGATCAGGGTGAGCGGAAGGGTTGAGGTCTACACCGACGTCCTCGCGGCAGGCCAATATATGGGCAAACATCAAGAGATCCAGGAGAAGGATCTCCAGTGGGTGAGCCGAAGCCTCAACCTCCTCCCCCCGGATTACCTCGTCGAGAAAAGCGATGTGGTCGGGAAACGGGTGACCATTTCGATCAACCGTGGGGAGGTGTTAAGGGCGGGGATCGTAGAGGAACCTCCCCTGCTCAGGCGAGGGGACCGGGTCATCCTCCTCTTTGAGAGCCCCAAGCTCCGGATCACCGCATTAGGGGAGGCCAAGGAGGAGGGAAGGAGGGGAGATCGGATCCGGCTGATCAACCTCACGAGCCGAAAAGAGGTGACCGGCAGGGTGATGAACGAGCAGATGGTGGAGGTCGACTTTTAGAAATAAGAGATTGATGAGGATGGGCCGATGATGGCGAAATGGTCTCGGATCGGAAAGGGGTTCTGGCTCTTTCTGGGAGGCGCGCTGGTTCTTTCGGGTTGCGTGACGAGCGAGGTTCACCGGTTGATCCCACATAAGGTCGACAAGGAAGGGCTCGCTCACCCATCCCCCGCTCTCCCTTCCCAGGAAGAGGGAAGCCTCTGGTCCCCTTCTCACTCGGCCAATCTTTATAGCGATGTGAAGGCCAGAAATGTGGGCGACATCGTCACGATCAGCATTGTGGAGTCGGCCAGGGCCTCGAAGAACGCCGAGACCAAGACCGCCAGGGATTCCGGCCTGAACGCCAGCTGGACGGGGATATTCGAACTCATCACCAAAGGATGGAAGTTCCATAAGACCCCCATCGGGACCAGCCACCAGATCGACTTTTCCAATCAATTCGATGGAAAAGGGGAGACCACCCGCTCCTCCTCCATGAACGCCTATATCACCGCCAGGGTGGTGCAGGTCTTCCCCAACGGCAATCTCCTGATCCGTGGGACGAGGTTGATCCAGATTAACAACGAGAACCAGTATATCTCCATCGAGGGGATCGTCCGGCCGGAGGATATCTCCTCGACCAACGTCGTGTTATCGACCTATATCGCAGAGGCCAAGATCGAGTTGACCGGCTATGGGGCGATCAGCGACAAGCAGAGGCCCGGCTGGTTGGTCCACCTTCTCGACTGGTTATGGCCTTTTTAGGAGGTGCACGGTGGGGTGAAGACGACCGTCGTAATCCTGACCCTTCTCTTTTTCTCGGCCCTGCCCGCCGAAGCGGCACGGTTGAAGGACATCTCGGCCTTCAAAGGGGTCCGGACCAACCCCCTCTTCGGGTACGGGCTCGTGGTAGGGCTCAACGGAACCGGGGACGGTTCCGGGAGCGAATTCACCATCCGCTCGATCATCAACATGCTTGAACGGATGGGCGTCCATATCGACCGGGACAAATTGAGTCAGGTGAAACCGAAGAACGTCGCGGCCGTCATGGTGACCGCGGTCCTCCCCCCCTTTGCAAAGGTCGGAACGAGGGTCGATGTGACCGTCTCCTCCATCGGAGATGCCAAGAACCTCCAAGGCGGAACCCTCCTGCTCACCCCCCTTAAAGGCGTGGATCAGCAGGTCTATGCCCTCGCCCAGGGCCAGGTCCTGACCGGAGGCTTCGCCGCAGGTGGAGCGGCGGGAGGGGGCGTCCAGAAGAACCACCCGACCGTTGGGATGATCACCAAAGGGGCGCACATCGAGCGGGAGCTGCCCCAGAACTTGAACGGAAGGAAAGAACTCCTTCTCACCCTGTTCAATCCCGATTTTTCCACGGCCGTCAAGATCAAAGAGTCGATCAATCAGGTTCTGAACGGGCCTTATGCCCGGCCCCTCGATTCGGCCACCCTCTCCATCACCGTTCCCGATCCCTATCAGGAGAGGGTCGCCGAGTTGATCGCCCTGCTGGAGAAGGTGGAGGTCGTGCCGGATGCGGTGGCCAAGGTCATCATCAACGAAAGGACCGGCACGATCGTGCTCGGAGAGCATGTCCGAATTTCCACCGTTGCCATCGCCCATGGCTCCCTCCATATCCAGGTGAAGGAATCCTTCAACGTCTCCCAACCCCCTCCTCTCGCACCTCCGCCGCCCCGGGGCTCGGCCACGACCGTTGTTCCCCCGGAAGGGGGGATAGTGGTGGCACCCGGCGGTTCCACCGTGGTCACTCCTGAGTCGACCGTGACGGTGAAGGAGGAGGGTCAGCCCCTGAAGATTGTTCAGGGGGGGGTGAGCCTGGGGGAATTGATCCGTGCCCTCAATGCCATTGGCGCAAGCCCCAGGGATCTCATCTCGATCCTTCAAAGCATCAAGGCAGCCGGTGCGCTCCAGGCCGATCTTGAGATCCTATGAGGATCAAGAAGGGCGGACAAGATGCCGATAAATAAGATAAATGATGCCCCCATAGGACAGGGAGATCCAAAATTACAAGGTCCCCGGGAGAGAGATCCAAAGAAACTGGAACAGGCGTGCCGGGATTTCGAGGCCATCCTGATCCAACAACTTTTTAAGACGATGCGGCAGACCCTTCCTCGCTCGGGCCTCTTCGAGGCAGGCCAGGAGAGAGAGGTCTTCCAGTCCCTTTTCGACGAAGAGATCAGCAAGACGATCTCGAGAAGGGGGGAAGGATTGGGCCTGGGCAAGGTTCTGTATCAACAATTTATGAGGAGGGAGAGAGCGATCCCGCTGAGAAAGGAGGTTCAACCCCAGGATGGAAGAGTGGAGGAAGGAGGTCGATACCCTCTATCGCCTTCTCGACCAGGAGGTGTCCCATTATCGTCAGCTGATCGGAGAAGTGAAAGAGGAGGCCCGGTGTCTGAGGTCGGGCGACCCAGAGGCCCTGATTCGGTCGGTCAGGGTGATTGAGGATTGGACACATAAGATCCGAAACTTGGAAGAGGAGGTTCGGAAGAGGGCCCAAAAACTCCTTGGCTCCCTTGGGAAAGGCGGGGTGGACCATCCCCTTTCCTCCCTTCTGCCTCTTCTTCCACCGCCCCATCGAAGCAGGCTCTCCTCTTATCAAAAAGAGATCGATCACCTGAAGACTTGGCTCAAACAGATCAATGAACGGAATGTCATCTATATCCGCGACTGTCTGGACCTCCTTTCCAGTCTGATCAGACCGATGGTGGAGGGAGATGGGGCCTCGTCCCGTTACCCAGGCTATCGGCCCTTGAGGGCCACGGCTCCCATGGCCTTGAACCAGGAGGTGTGAGGATGAGCGGGATCCGGAACGTCATCGACATTGCCAAGGGGGCCCTCCTGGCCAACCAGAAGGCGATGACCGTGATCAGCCACAATATCGCCAATGTGAACACACCGGGTTATACCCGACAGAGGATGATCCTCGAGGCCAATCCTCCCTATTTTGCGAACCGGTTGAAGATCGGAATGGGGGTGAAGGCCGAATCGGTGGTCCAGTTCGTCGATCCCTTTGTGAACCGCAGCATCCATCAGAAAACCTCCCTCCTGAAGGAGCACGAGACCCGGGCCTCCGTCCTGTCTCAGATGGAGGTCATTTTCAATGAGACCAAGGGTCAGGGTTTGGTTCAGGCCCTGAACGAATTCTGGAACGCCTGGCAGGATGTGGCGAGCTCCCCCAACGGGATTTCCGAGAGGACCGCCCTCCTGGCCAAAGGGGAGGTGCTGACGAGGCAATTCCATGTGATGAGCGAATCCCTTCATCAGATGAAGAGCGAGATGAACACCAACCTGAAGATCTCTCTCCAGGAGGTGAACCAGCTGGTTCGGCAGATCGCAGAGCTGAATGAGAAGATCGTCTTTGCGGAGTCGAACCAGACGATGGCCAACGATCTGAGGGATCAGCGTTCCAGCCATCTGGAGAGGCTCTCCGAGTATTTAGGGAATGTCTATGTGACCGATGCGCACGGGGCCTGGACCGTGATGACCCCCGACGGGATGATCCTGGTCGACGGGAAGCATTACTGGCAGTTAAGGATGGAAGGGGATGCGATCTACTGGAACAACATCCCCAATGACATAAGCAAAAAAATTCAAGGGGGAAAGATCGGGGCCTGGCTCGATTTGAGGGATGATCTCATTCCGCAGACCATTGCCAATTTGGATGAGCTGGCCGGAGCCCTGATCCGGGAGGTCAATGCCTTGCACGTGAGAGGGTATACCCTTGGGGGGGAGACGGGGTTGAATTTCTTCGCCCCCTTCAAAGCCCCTCCGGAGACCCCTCACTTGAATGATTTTACGGGGGCGGCCTCCTATATCCGCTTGAGCGACGAGGTGAGAGGCCTGCCGGTCAATGTGGCGGCCGCCCGCGCTCCTGGCGCCCCGGGTGACAACGAGAATGCCTTGAGAATCGTCTCGCTCCAGACCGATGGGTCCCTCTCGCTTCGGCGATGGAACTACGCCCAACGGGGCCTCTCCATCTCGAGCACCCTCCAGATCGGCACCCTCGACGACTATTACCGGATGATGGTGGGCGAGATCGGCATCCTTGTGGACGAAGCCTCTGAGAACCATGATTTTACGAAGGCCCTGATGGATCACCTCACGGCCTTAAGGGATTCGGTCTCCGGTGTCAATCTCGAGGAGGAGATGGTGGAGTTGATGAAGATCCAGAGGGCCCACGAGGCGGCCTCCAAGCTGGTGACGATCACCGACGAGATGCTCCAGTCCCTCCTTGCCATGAGATAGAGGTGAGACGATGCGCGTGGCCACCCGATCGTTCTATCAATTCGTTCAGGAGAGGATCCTCAGGCTCACCGAGGAGCTGAAGCGGGTGAATGATAAGGTCTCTTCGGGGAAGAATCTGAACCGACCCTCGGATGATCCCCTTTCCCTCCTCGAATCGCTCAACCTCCGAACCGGCCTGGCCCAGATCGAGCAATATCAGAGGAACATGAGACGGGGGGAATCTTGGTTGAGTTTGAGCGAATCTGTCCTCACCCAGGCCCTTCTCCTGTTGGACCGCGCCAAAGAGATTGCGGTTCAGATGGCCAGTGACACGCAGACGGCCGAGACCCGATCCTTTGGAGCGACTGAAATCGATCACCTCCTCCATCAGGCGATCTCTCTGGGCAATACCAGACTGGGAGGGGCCTACATCTTTTCCGGGTATCGGACGGAGACAGCCCCCTTCGCCAAGATAGAGGCCGGCGGAGTCGAGACGGTCCAGTACCGAGGGGATGAGAACGATTTCCAGGTCATCATCGGCAGGGATGAGACTTTGACGATCGGGAAGAACGGTCAGCGGGTCTGGATGAACTCCGGGATCTTCGCCTCTCTCCTGAGGTTGAAACAGGCCCTCCAGACCAACGACAGAGAGGGAATCCGCCAGGAGATCGGGGAATTAGGAAGGGTGCAGGATTACCTCAATAACGAGGTGGCGGACATCGGGGCGAAGACGAACCGGCTCGATGGAAAGCGGGAGGTCCTCCACCAGCTCGATTTGGATCTGAAGGACCGCCTCTCCCAGATCGAGGATGCCGATTATGCGAAGGTGATCACGGAGTTGAGGGCGAAGGAACTGGCTTATCAGGCCGCCCTTCTTGCCTCGACGAGGATTGCCGAATTGACGATCCTCAATTATTTCAAATAGGCACACGATGTCGGATCAGGGTCTATTGGCCAGGGAAGGTGAGGGATGCTCCTTCTGACCCGCAAGGTCGGGGAATCGATCGTCATCGGCGAGCGGATCAAGATCCATGTCATCGAGATCAGGGGACAGCAGGTTCGTCTTGGAATTGAGGCCCCGACGGAGACTCCGGTGTTCCGCGAAGAGATCTTCCAAAAGATCGTTGAGGAGAACCGTCTGGCCTCAGGGGTCGAGCCTCACCACCTCCATCTTTGCCTCGGGAGAAAGGAGTAAACTCGGTTGCAGCTTTTTACGGACCGTTTCGGAATGATCGAAATCGCAGAGGATCAGATCCTCCATCTTCCCGATGGGATGATCGGTTTCCCTGACGAAAAGCGATTTGTCCTTTTAAAACACAGCGAGGAATCCCCCTTCCTCTGGTTCCAGTCGGTCGATAACGGCCACCTGGCCTTCGTCGTGACCGACCCCTTCTGGTTTCAACCCGACTACGATTTTGAGATCGATCCTCAAGAGGCCGAGGTTCTCGAGCTCAAAGGCCATCCCGAGGAGGTCCAGACCTTGGTGGTGGTCAATCTCCATCTCTCCAATGGCCCGCCCGTCATCACGGCCAACCTCCTTGGACCGATCGTCATCAATCTTCGGAAACGATTGGCGAAACAGCTCGTCCTCTACCGGAGCGCCTACTCTCACCGACACCCGATTCCGCTTCAAAGTAATCAAAAGCCCTGAAGGATCTTCGGATGATCCTCAGGGCTTTCCTTTAATTTTCAGAAAACCCATCGCTTTTCCAAAGGAGGAGGATGGGAGGAGAAGTTTTTTTGTGTCTTAAAGCAGATCGAGAAGAGACTCTTTTATAATCTTCTCGGCAAGGGCGTCCCTTTCCACATGGTAGCGGCCTTCCTCGATCTGTTTTTTCAGCTCCGCGACCCGCTCCGCCCGTATGTCAGGGGTGGATCGGAGGACCTCGTAAACCTTCTGCATCTCTTTCGAGCGGGCCGAGAACTCGACGCGATCTCCGGACAAGGGCTTGGCCTCCATTTCCCCGGCCTTGGAAGGCCTCTCCGGTGGAGGGGTGGATTGGGACTGAGGGACGTTCTGCAAAGGGTTCTTCTGATGAAGGTCTGATATTTTCATGCCTCGCTCCTTCCCGCTCAGATGAGATGTTCGTGGATGAACGATTTCGTCACCTCATACAGTTTATCCTTGAGGAATTTGTTCTCCTCGGGCGAGAGATACTCTTGGTATCCCCCATTGTTCTCAGAAAGGATTCTGAAAACCATCCCTTGGCCATCTTCTGAGGTGACATCAAGGGGCTTTCCGTACTCCTGGCTCAACCGGTTCAGGATGGCCTTCCCCGTTTCATTTCGTGGCGACCCGTTGACCAGCTGGGAGATGATCTCTTCGGCGATCTTGTCGATGATCAACATCTTTTTGCTCTCCTTGGAGATGGTCACCTCGTCCCGTTGCCCCGCCTGCTTGGCGAGTTTGTCCTTAGAAATCCGGGACTTCGCCGAAAGCTGCTGGGTATAAGCCCTCAAGACGTGCTGGACATGGTAGTCGGTGAGGATCATGGCCTTCTCGTTCATCATACTTATCGGCTCCCCCCTGAAAAACTTTAACCTTTTTTCCAAGAGCGGCAAAAATTTCCTTTCTCACACTAAAGAAATGGATGTTCTTACCTTATTCAGAAATTTAAAAAGCATAACTATTTGTAATTTTAAGCATTTACATTGCAGTCATCTGGCATGAACCTTGCCTAAATAGATAAGTGAACTCGATCGGTTTTTACTTAGGGAAAGTTGTAAAAAGAGGCTTTTAAAGAAATAAAGGAATGAATCAATAAGTCGATAAGTTAAAATGAATTAGGAATAGGAGGACCATGGGAAAAACATTGAAGATTTTAGGAAGAGGAAAGGTTCCCCAACGCACCATTTTTAATGAAAGGTTTGTGGCAGAATGCTGTGAAACCTTCCATTTCCATATTAGGAATATCCGGCATGAATTTAAATGGGAAGATTTTTTAAAGTTAACACAAGCCTTTAAGGAAATTGATGAAACTTATTCCAGACATGGGAGACCGAAGTCTCATCACCATCTTGAGTTGGGAAGGACGCTATTAAATCCTAATCATAGCTCCCAGGAACTTTTGGTTGAACTCTGTGAAAATATTTACAAAAAATATCCGACAGGATGGGATTCTTATTTTCATGAAGAAGACTCATTCATCCATCTCCATTTTCGTGATCTTCGGATCGAGATGGGTAATGCCGAATTCCTTGAGTTTGCGAAAATCATAAGCCAAGCCTATAGAGAATTGGTGGCTTTGAAAGCTAAAACTCTATCAGAAGTGTTTGATCTGCTCGATCAACAAAAAATCATTTATGCCGTGCTTCGAAACTGGGAAAACCTTCCAGAAAAGGTTGAAGTTGGGCCACACAGCGATCTGGATTTAATCATTCACCCAGACCATGTTGAAAGGTTTTGCGAACTCGTAAATGCACAATCAACTACCCAACTCCCCTATAGAGTCCAGCGACGGGTTATGATAATGGGCCCAGAAGGAGAGCAATCTTACATTCTCGTAGACCTTCGTCAACCTGGAGATGGCTACTTCCCAGATATTCTTGCCTACCAGATGCTCAATCGGAGGGTTCGCTTCAGAAACTTTTGGGTGTTACATCCAGAAGATCATTTGGTTGGGCTTGCTTACCATATCCTTTTCCACAAAGGATATGTGGGGGAGGGATATCTCGATCGATTGAAATGGTTATCCAGTCATTTGGCCAAATGGCCCTGGCGCTCCATTCAAGGTCCCTCTCTTATGTCCTATCTAAAAAAAATATTGTCTGATAACAACGTTCATTATGTTTGTCCGGTCGATCTAACAGTTAGACCGACTTTACCTATGCTTTATCCAATTGAGTATGTAGTAAATCAGGGCTACCGGCGGGATGACAATGGTCAGCCTGTCTTTTCACGGGTGTATAAAGTGTTTTCTGAAAGGGGAGAGCCCTTTCTGGTGAAACAAGCCAGTGGCTCATTCGCAAAACATGAATTTAGGATTTTGAGCAAGTTGAACTCGGAATATTTCCCAAAGGCGTGGGGGTACGAGGAATATGAGGGGTACTCCATCTTCCAAGAAGAATATATTGAGGGGACCCCCTTGTCTGAAGCTCATCCGATGATATCGGCATGGGACTTCACAGAGGCAAAGGAATTTGTAGGAGGATGCATCAAAATACTCAAGGCCTTAACTTCGAGTGAGATCGAGCATAGGAATATTTGTGCAGACCACCTTTTGATATCCGGCAAAAGGCCGGTGTTGATAAGTTTTGGGCGGGCTAGGCCTAAAGAGAGACCCCTTGAAGGGCTAAATGGAAAAGAGAAAACTTCAGAGGACTGTTCTCCAAAAAACGATCTCTGCGATCCTTATGATATGGGATTGTTGTTACGGAATACTCTTGAACCTATTTTCCCTCAATTCTCTCCATTGATCGAGACGTTACTGAAAAGTAGAAAAGAGAAGCCTGTGAACTGGGATACAGTGGATATTCTTTTCACCACCTTGGAGGAACCGACATTTTCATCATCTGAGGAAAAATTTTTAGCCTATTGCAATGCGGGACGATACCAAAAAGCCGAAGAGATTCTTCCCACTTTGGGAACATTTCAAGATGAGTCAATACGTTTTTGGATCTATTACCTCAAATTCATCAATCGGGAAGAGTCCATCGACTTTGCCCTTTCGATTCCCCAGTATATCAAGGAAAATAAGGGTCTCCTATGTCGATTAATTCGAGAGTGTTTTGAAACAAAAAAGATAAACCAGGGAGCGACCCTAGTTAAACAATTTCTATCCACCTCCATCGCCCTTCACCCAGATTGGACCTTCTCGATCTTTATTGATTTGGGTGATCATTTTCTTGATGACCATTTTCATGAGTTATCCAAGGTCCTCCCTCCGAATATTTTAAAGGCCCTTTACGACGAGAGAGGGAGGAACCGGGAATGGGTCCGCCTTTGGATTTCCAATCTATGCAAATATGGTAATCTGTCCGATCTACAAATGGCGTTAGGCGAAATCAATATGGATCCAAAATCCCTGCCCCCCTCTTGCCTCTCCGAAATTGCTCAAAGGTTTTTTTCCGAGGGTGAGGAGGCAAATGCATTGCTTTATGCAAGTCGTGCCCTTGATGAGGATCCTTATTTTGCAGAGTGTGCGAAGATATTAGCCACTCTCCATGAAAAGCATGGCAACATTCTTGAAGCGGCTAAGTGGTGGAGACATTATCTGACGTTAAACCACGATGAAGATTCCTCAATAAAAAACTACATCGGATCGAGCGCTAAGTTTGAAGGTGACCATAAAGAGGAGGATCACCCGTGGATTCTGATCCCCAAGTTGACCGAAGATATCTATTCCAAAAATCTGGCGATGATGAAACGGCAGCTCGAGGAAATTTTACATACAGAGTTAGGTAATCATCCGATTCTTAAAAAGGAATACCAAGAAATTGTCGAAAGGATGAGTGTTGGCGAATCAGATCCTAATAAAAAGGCCCTCCTAAATTTAGAAAAAGTATTGCTGGAGTTTCCCAATAATGCACTCGTTCATAATGATTTAGGAGTGCTCTATTATAGGACAGGAGACCTTCAGAGGGCTATGAAATATTTTGAGTTGGCCATAACCCTTGACCCCTGGAATTATGATTTTAAAAAGAACCTGGCCGACCTTTCTCTCGAGCTTCATCATTATCCCCAAGCCATAAAGTTATATCAAGAAATTTTGGCGAAAAGCTCCGAACAAACCGATGATTATTTAAAAGTCGGGTATTGTTACCTCCAGTTAGGTTCTCTGTCCAAAGCGTCTTATTATTTCAAAAAAGTATTAGAACTTGATCCAGAAAATAAGATAGCTAAAGATTATCTTGCTCTCACGGGGAATACCACAAGAAACGGATGTTCCAATCAAGTTTAAGGGGGAAGGCGACCTATGACTGTTCGGTTGAAAATAAATAAATGGAATTTCCTCATCGATTGAGCCGGAGGGCTGCCAACCGATGCATGCCCCGAGGCCGCTGGAAAAATGTTCTCAACATGATAACCATTTTGGAACGAAAGGATTTCCAATGAAATTAAGTGAATTTCAATACGATTCGTTCAATCGCATCTATCTTCCAGATCGTTCTTCAAATCTCCCCAGCGAGGGGAAAAAGGAAGAGTCTCCTCAAGAAAAGATCGGAAAAAAGCAACCTACAAGTCATGATCCCCTCGATACAAATAATGAGACGTCCCTATTATTTGACGAACGAATCTATCTTATTGATGCAATAAAAGAATTATTGCCTTCCGGTGGAAAAGCGCTTGAGTTAGGGGCGAGCTCAGTGGGAATCAATCAAATTCTCTCAGGCTATTATGGGCAGATAGATGCCGTTGAAATAGATTTAGATCGAGCCAAAAATCTTAGCTTGCAAACGGAGAAAATGGGAAACATCAGAGTATTTGTTGGAGACATTTTCGATTTGGAATATCCCCATGAAGATTATCATTTGGTGATTTTATTAGGCGTATTGAACCACCTTTTAAGTGATGGGGATGAAAATATTAAAGTCTCTCTATCCTCCTTTTTCAATAATATTTATCTCAGCCTAAAAAACGAAGGGATAATGTTAATTGCTTTAGACAATCCCTATGGCATGAAATTCCCCATTAACGGCCTCCAAGATCATCGACAAAAAATATTTTTAGACTGCAAAGGGTCTTCAGAAGAGGCTCCTTTGATATTTAGCCGAGATGGATTGGAGGCGGTCTTAAAATTAGCAGGGTTTAAAAATACTCAATATTACCATCTATTTCCAAATTGGAAAGCCCCAAAATTAATTATAAGAGAAGATGATGAATTTTATGGATTAAAACCAACAGGACTTTTAAGGGGTAATTTTGAAAATTACCCAATGGACAAGAGGCCGTATGATTATCCCGATGCGCTTAGAATGGAATCAGCCATTAAAACTCGGCTCCTATTTCAATTGTCGAATTCTTTTCTAATCCTTTGCTCAAAAAATGAGCAGAAAAATTTGAGAACAAGGTATATGATTAGGAAATATTGGGATTATGCCAAAAATAATCCCGCGCTGCACCATGTTATCGACGTCGTAAAAAAACCAGACGCAGAGGCGCAAGTAGAAAGAAAATTTCTGTATCATTCGAAGACGGAGATGACCTTAAAAAAATTAAATATCAAAATGATTTCGTCAAAATGGATCAAGGGAGAATCCCTATTGAACGAAGCCTATCTTTCCATCCTCCGGAATGATTCCCTGCAATCCTTTCGCAATTTGCTAAGAGAACTATTGAACAATTTGATCATCAATTATGGGACTGGAAAAAAAGATCGAGAGGGATATCCTGAGGTAGATGGGGAGGCATTTGATTACACTTTTTGGAATATCAAAAGGGATGAGCACGGCCTTTGGCATTTTATCGATCCCAAGTGGACTTACTTGGAACCATTGCCAGCAGATTACATTTTATATAGGTCAATTATTGGTATTTATAACGAGATCAAGCCACTTATCGCCTATAAAGATCACCAAACGTATCTATTAGATACACTAAAAGATATATTTCCAGAGTTTAATATGGATCGCCTCATGAATCATTTTCAAAGGGAACAAGAGAAAGAGGAGGAGTTAAAGAATAGTGTTTCTCATTGGTCGGAAGAAGAAACGAGCCACCTAAAGAGTGAGCCCGCGAGGAGTCAAATCGAAGTTATCTCAAATTCAGAGAGGGCGAAATCGGGACAAGTCAATTATCAAAGAAACACTAATTCTTTTTTGGCACCTGAGTCTTATCAGAAGCAGGCCTTTTTTGAGAGAGGAAAAAAGACTAACCCTAAAATGATGTTTCATCTCCAGGAAGAAAAAAAGCCCCACAAGATTCGTCTGATTACGTTTTATTTACCTCAATATCATCCCATCCCAGAAAATGACCAATGGTGGGGAAAAGGATTTACAGAGTGGACCAATGTTACAAAAGCAAGGCCATTATTTGAAGGCCATTACCAACCCCATCTGCCAGCCGACCTCGGCTTTTACGATCTCCGCCTTCCCGAGGCCCGGAAGGCCCAGGCCGAACTGGCGAGGGAATACGGGATCTACGGGTTCTGTTACTACCACTATTGGTTCCTGGGGAAGCGATTGTTGGAGAGGCCCCTCGAAGAGGTGTTGCGGACCGGGGAACCGGACTTCCCCTTCTGTCTCTGCTGGGCCAACGAAAACTGGACCCGGGCCTGGGATGGCCAGGAGAGAGAGGTCTTGTTGAAGCAGGAGTACAGCGAAGAGGACGACCTCCGGCACATTCGATGGTTGGCCGAGGTCTTCCGAGACGAGCGCTACATCCGAGTGGACGGGAAGCCTCTCTTCCTCGTGTATCGGGCAAGCCTCCTGCCCGATCCCAAACGGACCACCGAGGTGTGGCGAGACGAGGCCCGCCGGCTGGGTCTCGGGGAACTCTACCTTTGCAAGGTTGAGTGCACTATGGAAGAGCACGGAGACCCCGCTCTTTGGGGATTCGATGCCTGTGTCGAGTTTCAGCCAGACTGGACCCGTTTGGGAGAGAGGATCCTGGAGCATCCTTCCCATTTTCGACACATGGTCTACCGCTACGGGGACATTGTCGAAAGAATGCTCCGGAAACCGCCCGTTCCTTACAAGAGGTTTCCCTGCGTCACGCCCTCTTGGGACAATGCGGCGAGAAGGAGATCTGGGGCCGTCATCTTCATCGACTCCACTCCAGAACGATACGAACGTTGGCTCAAAGAGGTCCTTCTCACTTGGAATCCTCCCTCCCCTGAGGAAAATCTGGTTTTCATTAACGCCTGGAACGAGTGGGCGGAGGGGAACCATCTCGAACCGGACCAGAGATTTGGAAGGGGGTACCTGGAGGCGACCCGAAGGGCTTTGTGGGCGGCCGATCCCATACCCGATTGGATCTCTGCGGATGCCCTCTATCGAGACTGCACATCCCTCGTCGAGAGAGGCCGGCTGAAGGAGGCCATTGCGGGCCTGGAGAAATTGTTGAACTTATGGCCCCTCCATGCCTCTGCCCATAACGACCTGGGGGTCCTCTATTTCCGGGAGAGGGAGTTCCAAAAAGCGAGACACCATTTGGAAATGGCCGTGAAACTTGCCCCCGACGACGTGGACTTCAGGAGGAACCTGGCGGATCTCCTTTTCGAGACGGGACACCCCGAAGAGGCGATCCGTCTCTGTGGAGAGATCCTCCGAGAGAGGCCCGGGGGGATAGAGGTTCCCTTGGAAAGGGCACAGGGTTTGGAGGGAAGGCCGGAAGAGGCGGGGGGTGAGGCTCCCTTTGTTTCGGTGGTCCTTCCGGTATGCAACGCCCTTGGGATCGTTGAGAAGTGCCTGAAGTCCTTGATCCGATCCCTTCGAGAGGTCCGGTATGAAATCCTCGTCATCGACGATGCCTCGACGGATGGGACGGCCGAATTCCTGGGAGAGTTGAAGAGCCCTCTTCTGAAGACCACCTTTAACAAGGACCGGTTGGGATACGTCGAGGCCTGCCGCTTCGGGGCAAAGATGGCATCCGGGAAATTTTTGCTCTTCCTTTCCCAGCATACCGAAGTCTCTCCCGAATGGCTGGCCGGCCTGCTCCGCCAAGCCCAATCCTTCGAAGATCTGGGCGCGGTCAGCTCGAAAAGGACCTCTCCTCCGGAAAGCTCCCTCCATTTGGGGGGCTCCGGGTCAAGGGTCCCATCCGGAAGCCTCCTGCTGGTTCGGAGGGATCTCTGGGAGGCTACGGGGGGATTCCACCAGCACTACTGCTTCGGCCATTTCGAGGACGCGGCCTTTCTTTCGGAAATCGTCAAAAAGGGGTTCAGGGTCTCCTCCCACACCTTCCTGGATTCTCCCTCGGACCCCGGGGAAGTGGAACCCCCCAAAGGAGGGTCTCACCAAGTAGATCCTTTCCCATCGGAGAAGGTTTTTCCTCACCCCCGAGATCGGTTGGTCTCCATCGTCTTGTTGGTTTGCAACCAAATCGAATACACCCAGAGGTGTCTCGAGAGCCTTTTCTTGCATACAGACATCCCCTTCGAATTGATCGTGGTGGATAACGGTTCGACGGATGGGACGCTGGAATACCTCAGACAGGTTCGGGAGGGAAGGCAGAAGGTCGGGGGGTGGCGTCTGGAGGTGAGCGAAGCCGGGGAGGTAATGAGGGTCACGGATGCGCGGAAAAAGAGGGAGAAGAAGGTCTCCGGCAAGCGCCCATTTTTTTGTAGGCGTTTCAAGATCCTCCGAAACGAGAAGAACTTGGGTTTTGCAAGGGGGAACAACCAAGGGATGGCGGAGGCAAGGGGCCATTACATCCTTCTGATGAATAACGACGTGGTCGTGACGCCTGGGTGGCTGAGGGCCATGGCCGAAATCGCAGAGAAAAGGCCTGAAATCGGCTTGGTCGGGCCGATGACCAATTCCGTCTCCGGTCCCCAGCTGGTCGAGAAGATCGGCTACGATCCCGTCTCGTTGTCGGGCCTCGAGGGATTTGCCCTTGAGTTTTCGGAGAGGAACCGAGGAAGATCCAGGCCCTTCTGGAGGGTCGTCGGGTTCTGCATGCTCATCAAGCGGGAGGTGATCGAAGAGATAGGAGGGTTGGACGAGCGCTTCGGCCTTGGAAACTTCGAGGACGACGATTTCTGTCTCAGGGCGAAACTGGCCGGGTTCGAATCCTGGATCGCCGAGGGATGCTTCGTCCACCACTTCGGCCACAAGACCTTCGAAGGGGCGGGGATCGACTATCGGGAAAGCCTCCTCAAAAATTGGGAGGTTTTTAAGAAGAAGTGGGGGATTCCCAAGGAGGTCCCTTACGGAGTTCCTCTGGATCTGACCCCGATCCTCCATCAGGGGTATTCACGGACGAAGCATTTTTATCCCTTGTTTCCAGAAGATTTCTCCCTCTCCCTCGGAGAGGCCCTTTTCAAAACGGGAGATCTCGAAGGGGCCCGTCTTGTCTTCCAACGCCTCTTAAATCGGAACCCCATGGAAATAGATGGGTGGAACAATTTAGGGGTCATCGCTTTCCAAGAGGGGGAGATCGAAAAGGCGATCTCCCTATTTAGAAAGGCGTTGATTCTCAGCCCCGAACATCCCGAAGTTTTGGAAAACCTCGGCCTATGCCTCCTGGCCAAGGAGGACTACGAAGAAGCAAAGTCCCTTTTCGAGAAGGCCCTGGCCCTCCGACCGGATTCCCTCTCCTTGCTCAACCGCTTCGGCCAATGTCTCATCCAGAGAGGAGATTTCAGGAAAGCGGAGGAGGTCTATAGCCGCTCCTACGAGCTCGATCCGAGCCAGAAAGAGGTTGGGGAGATCCTTTCGGAACTCCAACGGTTGAATGGGGCCGAAAAAGAGAGGAGGGCATCTCTATGAGAAAGAGAGAACGCCGTGGCAAGCCCACGTCCTCCCATTTTCCTCCTCCCGCCACCCTCTCTTTGTGCCTGATCGTACGAAACGAGGCCCGAAATATCAGCGATTGCATCAACCCGCTCCGGTCCGTGGTCGAGGAGATTGTCGTGGTGGACACGGGCTCAACGGATGATACCAAAACGATCGCAACAGGGTTGGGGGCAAAGGTTTTTGACTTCCCCTGGCGGGACGATTTCAGCGCTGCCCGGAACGAGTCGATCCGGCATGCTTCGGGCGATTACATCCTTTGGCTCGATGCCGATGACCGGATGGATCCGGGGGAGATCCGGAAACTCGAAAGACTCAGAGGGCGCCTTACGCCCGCAAAGGACGAGGCCTACTTCTTCCTCATTCGGAACCTATCCCAGGTGGACGGAGAGACCCAGTTTCAGCAGTTGAGGATCTTTCCGAAGATCGAG
Source organism: Thermodesulfobacteriota bacterium (assembly GCA_026415035.1). Classification (NCBI taxonomy): domain Bacteria; kingdom Pseudomonadati; phylum Thermodesulfobacteriota; species Thermodesulfobacteriota bacterium. The sequence continues at coordinate 98,770 of JAOAHX010000007.1, forward strand.
GGGGTCTATTTCGAAGGCCCGATTCACGAACAGATCTTTCCACGCCTCAAACTCCTCGGTGTGAGGATGGTCGAAACGGACATAGAGATCCTGCACCAAGGATACCAAACCCCCGAGGAGGTGCTCCGAAAATCCCTAAGAAATCTTAGGATGATACAGACCGCCCTCGATAGGGACCCTGAAAATGTCTTTCTGCATTATCAAGCAGCCCGAACCCTGGCAGGACTCAACCGGTTTAAGGAAGCCATCGGCCATATGGCAAAGGTCGTCCAACACCCCGAAGTCCGGCAAAATGAGAGGCGCTTTTGCTTCGAGGCAACCCTTCTTCTAGCACAGTGGGAGATGGAGATGGGTGACTATGGAGAAGCGAACCGCCTGCTCGAAGAGGCGGCTGCCCTCGGAGAAGGAAGTCCTCTCCTCCATTTTTACAAGGGGGACTTATTCTTTCGGATGAGAGAGTATCCGAAGGCCATCGATGAGATGTCCGCCTTCCTGAGGGTTCCCCAAAGGGTAGGGACGATTCCCGTAAGCCTCGATTGGCTTACCCATTATCCCTATTTTGTCCTCTGGCTGAGTTATCGGAGATTGGGGGGGATGGCTCAGGCTGAAGAGAAGCTTCACGCTTTGTTCTCCCAACCCCGAACTCACCCAAAGTGCCTGGAGGAGATGGGGAATCGATGCCTCCAAGAAGGGCTTTTTCTCGAAGCAGCCCAATTTTACCGAAAGGTCATCGAGGAGGGGGGAACCGGGGAGACCACTTTTTCCAATCTCGGCCTCGCCTTATGGAAGGCGGGCGTCCCTGAAGAAGCGGAAAAGGCCTATGAAAAAGCCCTGGCGTTGAACCCCCAGAGGTTGGAGAGTCTCACCAACCTCGGACATCTTTACCATCGCAGAAAGGATTACGAGAAGGCCATTGGATGTTTTCTGAGGGCCCTCGAGCTTGATCCAAACCTCCTCGATGTGAGGCTCGCCCTGGGAGAAATCTATTTTTGTCTCTACGATCCCGATCGCTTGGTGGAGCAGTGCGATCAATTGCTCAAATTTCTCTGCCTCCCTCGGAATTTCGTCATCGAAAGCCTCAAGGATGTGAGCCTCTTATATCAAACGATCGGGGAAGCCCTTCTCGAGAAAGGGCAGATCCAGAACGCTCTGAAGGCTCACGCCCTCTCCTTTCTCATGAGTCCTTCCCGGGAGGGGATGGAGAGGCTCTTCGAGTTGGGGAAATCCCATGGCCAACTAAAAACCGTCTTGGAACAGATCGAAGAGGCCCTGGCCATCCACGGGGCGCCCTCGGGTCTTTTAGAGGCGAAAAGGGGGATTTAAGTTTTCCCTCTCCTCTGACGATAATAAAGGTGAAGAAAGTCCGGACTTTCCTTCACCACACATTTTAAACCCGGGCAGGGACGCCCGGAAATCTTTTATCCAAGGAGGAGAGACTATGGCGCTTAGAATTAACACCAATGTGGCGGCGTTAAACGCGCATCGTCAGCTGGCCGATACCGATGCCAGGTTGGCGGTCTCCATGGAAAGGCTCTCATCGGGCTACCGAATCAACAAAGCAAAAGATGACGTGGCCGGCCTCGGAATCGCCAATAAGTTCAGAATGGAGGTCCGAAGCCTCCGGATGGCCCAGCAGAACGTCTCCCAGGCGACAGCGATGCTCCAGCTCGCTGAGGGAGGGGTTCAGAAGATCGAGACCATTGTCGAAAGGTTGAAGGAGCTTGCGACGCTTGCAGCCTCGGACAACACCGACGATAACGGCCGGACCCAACTGCAGGCTGAAGCAACGGCTTTGTTGAACGAAATCGACCGGATCGCCTCGGATACGAGATATGGCAACACTGCAATGATCAGTACCGGAACCAGTTTCACATTCCAGATCGGATCCGGCAATACACCGACCGAAGATCGGATCACCGTTACTACCACAAGGGGATTGAAGTCAAGTGATTTGGGACTGAGTGCATTCAATATCTCAACTCTCAGTGGCGCTCAGAATGGAATCAACCTCTTGGATACCGCCCTCGATCGGGTGAACGCGGTAGCAGGGGAGATCGGTGCGGCTCAGAGCCGACTGGAGTTTGCGGCAGCCAACCTGGCCATTTCGGTGGAGAACATCGCGGCCTCCGAATCGACGATTCGGGATGTGGATATGGCCTTCGAAATGGTCAATTTCACGAAGAACCAGATCCTGCTGCAGGCGGGCACGGCCATGCTGGCTCAGGCCAATATGGCCCCGCAGAGCATCCTGGCCTTACTTGGCGGACGATAACCCTAACCCAGGGGGAGGTGGAAAGCTCCTCGCCTCCCCCTTCGCTTGATTCTCAGGGAGGGGGCTGAGATGGAGATCCCCGCCATTAAAGCCGCACAACTTCAGACCGCTTCCTCGGAGCCGGTTGAAAAACGGACAAACAAGGCCTCCCCTCCTTTAGACAGGGAGGTTCCTTCAGGGGAGTTCGGATCGAAGATCACCCAAGCCCAGGAGGAGAATATCCGACAGGTTGCGGAGAATCTCAACGAGTTTATGAGGAGCATCGATTACAACCTCCAGTTCATCCCGGACCGGGAGTCGGGGATAGTCATCATCAAGGTCCTCGACGGCAACGGAAAGGTCATCCGCCAGATTCCTCCCGAGGCGATCCTATCTCTTTCCGCGAGGATCGGGGAAAGCATCGGTGTTTTGTTCAACTCTAAATTGTAATTCCCATGAACCTGCTTCGTTCTCTCCCTTACCTCTTTATCCTCGAAGTGAGATTTCTCTGTCTCAAGGGCCGGATAAATTTTTTTAAGCTCACCCGGAGGTTCAAATGGCTGGGACCAGTTTCGTGAGCGGTCTTGCCAGTGGCCTCGACTGGCGGAACATCATCGACCAGCTCCGAAGGCTTGAGAATAAAAAGGTCGACCTGATCAACCAAAAAAAGAAGGAATACGGGGAGAAGGTCACCGCCTGGCAGGAGATCAACAAGAAGTTGCTCTCCTTAAAGACCAAAGCGGAGGAATTGAATTCGAGTCAGGGGTTTGGCCTTTTCAAAAGTATCCTCACTTCCAACAGTACCACAAAGCCTGAGGAGATCCTCTCTGCCACCGCCGGGGAGGAGGCCTCGGCCGGGATCTATCAGATTGTCGTCCACCAGCTGGCCAGGGCCCAGAAATATGCCTCTCAGGGATTCGCGAGTCAGACGAGCCCTTTAAATTTCGAAGGGGAACTCCTCATTAACGGGAAAAGCCTCGTCGTTTCTCCGACAGATTCCCTTTTGACGATCCGGAATAAGATCAATGCCTTGAACACCGGGGCCGACCCTTCGAAGGTCACCGCGACCCTTCTCCACTACGGAGGGCAGGGATATCGTCTGGTGTTGACGAGCGACCTGGAGGGGGCTGCCGGGATGAGCCTCCTCAATGGGGCTTCAGGAAATCTCATGGGAGCCCTGGGGCTGACCGAGATCCAGTCGGGAGCCGATGCCCATCTCTCCGTGGACGGCATCGCCCTCTTCGTCCCTTCAAATGCGGTTCGGGATGTGATCCCAGGAGTCATCCTCAACCTTAAAAAGGCCCAGGCCGATACCACCGTCACAGTGAAGATCGAAAGGGATCATCTCGCCATCAAAGAGAAGATCAAAGAGCTGGTCAAGGCCTATAACGAGGTGGTGGAGGCGATTCAAACCCAGTTTACCTACGATGCGGAGAAAGAGAAGACCGGTGGCCCCCTTTTTGGGGATAGTGGTTTGAGATCGATCCGGGCAGGGCTGTCGCAACTCATCCTGAACCCGATCCCCGGGGCCCAGGAGGCTTTTTCAACCCTCGGGATGATCGGGATCAATCTGGACCAACAGGGGAAGCTGAAGATCGATGAATCGAAGCTTCAGGACCATCTTGAGACCCACTTTGACGATGTCCGGAGATTGTTCGCCTTCCAGTGGACCTCCACCAGCAGCCATCTCACGTATATCCACCATTCCCGGGAGACGAAACCGGGGACGTACTCGATTCGGATCACCGGGTTGAATCCGGTGGCAGGCTATTTTGTAGAACCGGGGGATGCGATCGGGGAAGGGGAGTATTTGAAGGGGATCTCGGGCGATGCGAAGGGGTTGGTCGTGCGCTATTCAGGCCAAACGACAGGGACGATCGGAACGGTTACGTTGAGCTTCGGGGTCGCAGAACTTCTTCAGCGGACCCTCCATCAGATGACCGATTCCTTGGGAGGTCTCATCGCGGCTAAAACGAGGGGCCTCGAGGAGACGATGGCCAGGATGGACAAGGATATCGCCCAGATGGAGTTAAGGATTAACCGGAGGATGGAGGAGCTGGAGCGCCAATTCATCACCATGGAGACGGCCCTGAGCCGATTGCAAAGCCAGACGAACTGGTTGGCGAGCCAGATTCGAAACCTGAATCGTAATTGGCAATAAGGTCACCAGGAAGAGAACCGGGTGGAGAAGTTCGATGGAAGGATAGGAGTTGCGAAAGGTTATAGGAGGTTGCTTCGGCATGATGGGGATTGGCTATCAAGCTTACGAAAGATCAAAGCTCTTGACCTCGGATCCGAAACGGCTGGTCCTCCTCTGTTATGAAGAGGCGGTCCGAAGTTTAGAGGAGGCGAGGGCGAGATACCTTTGCGAGGATTATGAGGCCAAAGCCAGAGCGGTCCAGAAGGCATTAGATCTGCTCAACCACCTCAGGGAGGCGCTCGATTTTGAAAAGGGAGGGGAGATTGCGAGAAATCTCGACCGCCTCTATGGGTTTATGATCGCTCACCTCCTTAAGAGCGACCAGCGAAAAGATGTCAAGGGGATTGACCAGGTTTCCAAGATGCTCCAAGAGCTGAAGTGGGCTTGGGAAGAGGCGTTCCGCCAGGTCCCCGCCCTTTCCGAGGAAGAAAGGGTATTATCCTCCCCGCTTCCGGGAGTTTCGATCCGGTGACCTCCATGGATTTCGATCGTGCTCATGACGCGCTGACCGAGAAACTGGGAGCCTTAAGGGCATACCTTTCCGCCTCGCAGGAGATGAAGAACTGCCTGGATCGGCAGGAGACCGACCAGATGCTTCGTTGCCTGGCCACTCGGGAAGGGCTCATCGAAAGAATTAACCGTATCGATGAGACGCTGGATAGGATCCTAAAGGAACCCTTCTTTCTCGTTACGGGGCGGGAGGGGCCTGAGTGGAAAGGGGTCGCATCCCTCTGCCGATCGATCGAGGAGACCCTTGATCAGATACAGAAGATTGACCAGGCCTGTCGGGAGAGGCTCTCCGATTTAAGAAGTGAGATCGGAACGGCCATACGAAAGGTCAGCCAAGAGAGGGCCACCCTCCACCACTATAGAAGGATCGTGAGCCATCCCCCAACCTTGATCGATCTGCGAAGATAGATGATCATACTTCCATGAACCCTGCCCTCCCGCAACCGATTCGCATCTGGATCGCAGAGGACGAGGACGAACTCCGAGAGCTTTTAAAGGATTTCCTCATCCAAGAAGGTCGGGTGATCCGGACCTTTCGAAACGGGGCCGAGGTGGTCACGGCCCTCGATCGAGACTCCCTCGATCTCCTCCTCACCGATCTGGTGATGCCGGAGGTGGACGGGATCGAGCTTCTCCACCGGGTCAAGAGACGCCATCCCGATTGCGTCGTCATCCTCATGACCGGCTACGCCTCTCTCGACTCTGCCCTTCAGGCGATCCGGGGAGGGGCCTACGATTACATCCGAAAACCCTTCAAGTTGGAAGAGCTTGCAATCCTCATCGAGAACGCCTGCGAAAAGATCCGGCTCCATCGGGAGAACCGAGACCTCCTCCGGATGCTCAGGGAGACCAAAGAGGAGCTCGAGCGGCTCAAAGGGGTCTGGGAGGACCATCTGGACCAGGTGCTCCGGGTCTGTTGGCTGATGTTCAGGGAGAAGAGGCCGCCGGAGATCGACTGGATCGTCAAACAGATTCAACCTCCTGTCTTCGATCCGGATCCCAAGAGGAACAAGGTAGATGAAAGGGCCATCGAAAGTCTCCAACGTCTGGTCGACCTCAGACGTGAGGGATCGATCACGGAGGAGGAATTCTCCACCTTCAAACAGGTGCTGATGAGAAGGTTGAAGGAGGGTTGAGACTCAAGCGGCGTTGACAAACAAGGTGCCTCTGAGTTAAAAAATTTCAAAAACGCATGGTTTGGGAACCGTTTTTTGTTGGAGTTTTTGATTTACCCAAGCATCCCAAATCCCCCTTTTAGAACTTAATCCTATGAAGCCCATCCCGAAGTGCTTTTAAGACTTCCCATGTCCGATTTCCAACGGATCGATGACATCGAAAAGCTCCTGCTTGTCCTCCGGGATCGTTCTCGGATGGCCAGGCTCGGTTCCCTCATCAGAGGGGTTGCCCATAATCTGAACGGGACCCTCCAGGTCCTCTCCATGCAGGCGGAGATGGTCCAACGGATCGCCCATCGGCTTGACGAGAAGACCGTCTCCACCCTTAGAGAGAAGGTGGAGCATTGCGTGGGTCAGATCGACAAGCTGAGGGAGATGTTGCTCATCCTTCAGATGGCCTCGCCTTCGAACGAGGCGACCGAGGTCCAAAAGGTTCATATCAACGAGGTGCTTGAAAAAACGGTGGGGCTTTTCCACCACCATCTCATGTTCAAGCACCAGATCGAGGTGAAGAAGAACTTTTCAAGTCGCATCCCCTCCCTTAAAGGGCATGCGATCGATTTTGAGGAGGGGCTTTCGAACCTGATCGAGAATGCGATCGAAGCGATGGAAGAGACCTCCCAAAAGATCCTTACCTTGACGACCAGGGCGAGCCAAGACCACATCCAGGTCGTGATCGGCGATACGGGGTGTGGAGTCCCTGAATCCCTTCGGCCGAAACTGTTCACCCCCTTTTTCACGACCAAAGATGGAAGCCATTACGGGCTGGGGCTCTATATGGCTCGACGGCTCTTGGCCCCCTATGGCGCCACGATCGAACCCCATTTCAAAGAGGGAGAGACCCTCTTTTCTGTCAAGATCCCTCTCCGCCGCTCTTAAAAGCCATTCTTTATATCGGGTTCTTCTGCTCCGAGCCCGGTTCCTTCTGGGGTTCGGTCTCCATCTCCTTCTGGCTCAGGATGACGAAATCGACCCTCCGATTCTGCATCCTGCCTTCCGGGGTTTGGTTCGTGGCGATGGGCCGATATTCTCCATATCCCGTGGCGGAGAGGCGTTCGGGATCGAACTGGAAGTGCTCGAGAAGGTATCGGACGATCGTCGTGGCCCTCGCTGTGGAAAGCTCCCAGTTGGAGGGAAATCTGGGGGTGTGGATGGGCACATTGTCGGTATGGCCTTCGATCCGGACATGGTTAGGGACCTTCTCGAGGGTCCGGCCCAGGACCTGGAGGATGGGTTCCATCTCAGGCCGGATGGTCGCCTCCCCGGAGTTGAAGAAGATATGTTCGGAGATCCGGATGACGAGCCCTCGCTTTTCGAGGATGAAACGGATCTGGTGGGCCAGGCTGGTCGTGATCTTGGAGGAGGGGTTCTTCGAGAGCTCCTCGATCCCCTTCTTGACGTCTTCGGCCATTTTGACGAGAGCCCGTCCATCGGCGGTATAGGGTTTCCCCTCGATGGGCGTCAGGCTGAAGTGGATGGGAACGACCTGATTTGGAAAGACCCCCGGCTCCTTCTGGGTCATCTGGATGGGCATGACCGAGCCCAGGGCCCTCTGCAGGGATTCCACCGCGGAGCCTAATTTCTTTCCATCGACCCTCGACACCGAATACATCGTCACAAAGAAGGCGAAGAGGAGGGTGATGAAGTCTGCATAGGAGACGAGCCACCGCTCCATGTTTTCATGCTCTTCCTCATGGTGCTTCTTCTTTTTCGCCATCGGGATGGACCGACCTCCCCTCTCTTTCTTAACCCTTCGACTCCGAAGCGAGGAGGCCCTTCTGTTTCTCTGTCAGAAAGGCCCTCAGCTTTTCTTCGATCAACCTGGGGTTTTCACCCGTCGAGACGGAGACCACCCCTTCGAGGATCATCTCTTTCAAAATCATATCGTGACGATGCCTCAGCTCCAACTTGCTGGCGATGGGCAAAAAGATCAGGTTCGCCGATCCCACGCCATAGACCGTCGCCACGAAGGCCACCGCGATCCCTGAACCCAATTTGGAAGGGTCGTTCAAATTTTCCATCACGTGGATGAGTCCGAGGACGGCCCCGAGGATCCCGATGGTGGGCGCATATCCCCCGGCCGCCTTGAAGACCTTTGCACTCATCTTTCCATGTTCATCGAGATACCCCAACTCGGTCTCCATGGCCTCCCGGATCGCATGGGGTTCGATGCCGTCGACGGCCAGGGTGAGGGCCTTTCTTAAAAAGGGGTCATCGATATTTTTGAGCTCCTTTTCGAGCGAGAGGATTCCCTCTTTCCGGGCCTTGTTGGCATAGGCGGTGATCTGCTGGATCATCTGGCGGGGGTCGTGCCTCGGCTCCTTGAGGGCAATCTTGACCCCTTTGAAGGCGTCCATGACGCCCTCGAAAGGAAAGCTCACGAAGACCGCCCCTAAGGTTCCTCCGAGGACGATGATGGCGGCCGTGATCTGCATGATCGACCCCACATGGCCGCCTTCCAGGGCCTGACCCACGAGAATCGCTCCGATGCCGCCGACTAAACCGATCAATGTCGCCTTATCCATGGATGCCCAAGGTTTTGGCTATCGCTACATCGCCTTCCATCTTCGGGGAGATTATTCGATCGGGATCGACGGATTGAAGATGGACCGACGGTAATTGAGGACCCTGTGAATCACTTCGCCCACCGTCTCCTGGACCGTGATCTTCTCGCCATTGGAGAGGGTGATGATGGTGTCTGGGGTTTCTTCAATGAAAACGATTAGATCCGGATTAAGCACAATGGGCGTGTTATTGAGCCGGGTGACGGTAATCATCAAGGGTGCCCTCTCTTGAAGGATTCAATCTATTCATCGGCTTCGGGGAATCCGAACTTTAGTCCAATTTAAGGAAATTCTGGATTGACCCGATAAAGAGATTGATCAACGAAGAAGAAGGGGGATCAACCAGAAATCGATCCCGAGCCTTTGGATGAAAACGAGGAGGATGGGGAATGGAGGATAAGATGGAATGGTCGGCACTGATCGAACAATTGTCCCTTCAAAGTGTGATGGTGGAAGCGGATGATCTTCCGGGATTGGGCGAAATCCTTCGTCTCCTCGAAGAGGTGGAGAACCAGGATGGGGTTAAGGGGCATCCGAGCCTTGGGCCTTTGATCCGGGGTCTCCGGAGATTGGTCGAACGGATCATTCTCAATGAGGTCTCGGACTCCCAAGGGGCGATCGGTTTGCTCCGAAGGGGGGTCAAATGGATGCAGTCCCGCCTCCTCTTTTCGGAGAGATCCAACGGCGAGGAGGAAGAGGAGTTCTGGAAAAGTTGGAGGTCCCTCACCGGAGAGGAGGCCCCGGTGGAAGGCCAAGGGGATACCTCACCTGACAAAAAGACAGCCCCCGCCCCCGTCACCCTGGATCAGGATCTTGACCTCTACAAAGACTTTATCTCGGAATCCCTTGAGCATCTCGGGACGATCGAGCTCAATCTGATCAACCTTGAGCAGTCCCCTGACAACAAGGAGTACATCAATTCCATCTTTCGACCATTCCACACGATCAAAGGGGTTTCGGGATTTCTCAACCTCCAGGAGATTCAAAAATTTTCCCACGCCATGGAGTCCCTTCTCGATGAGGCCCGAAACGGGAGGCTCCAAATCACCCAGGCGATCATCGACTTCATCCTCGAATCGGTCGACCTTCTGAAACAGATGATCCTGGATCTGAGAGGCCATATCGAATCGGGACAAATCGGGACCTCCTCTTTTGACTTGGACCCCTATCTCCAACGGATCGAGGCTTTTAAAAAAGGTCGACCCATCTGCGAGGAATCCAAGGACTCCGGAAGCGTCGAAAAGGACGTTTCGATTCCCATCGACGAAGAGAAAACGCCCCGCCTCGGCGAGATCCTCACCGCCAAAGGAACGGTCTCCCCCGAGGACATCACCGAGGCCCTCAAGGCCCAGGAGAGTCAGGAGGAGCCTTTGAAATTGGGTGAGATCTTGATCCGGGAGAAGAAGGCCTCTCCGAAGGAGGTCCTCGATGCCCTGAGGGAGCAAAAAAGGGTGGTCTCCCAGTTCCGAGAGACGTCGGTCAAGGTGGACACGGACAAACTGGACAATCTGGTCGATCTGATCGGCGAGCTGGTGATCGCCCAGTCCCTGGTGGAACAGAATCCCGTTTTCTCCTCCCTGAGAGACCAGAAGCTCCTTCGGGATTTTTCCCAGCTGAAGAGGATCACCAATGATCTGCAGAAAATCTCCATGTCCCTCAGGACCGTTCCCATCCGCCAGACCTTCCAGAAGATGGTTCGGCTGGTGAGGGACCTGGCCAAGAAATCGAAAAAAGAGGTGGAGTTGGTCATGTCCGGCGAGGAGACGGAGATCGATCGAAATATGGTGGAGAGCCTCTACGACCCCCTGGTCCACATGATCCGGAATGCCATCGATCACGGCATCGAATCGCCCGAGGAGAGGCGGGCGAAGGGCAAACCGGAGACGGGAACGATCTTTCTCAGGGCCTACCAGAAGGGGGGGAATGTGGTGATCGAGATCGAGGATGATGGCCAGGGCCTGAACCGGGAGAAGATTCTCAAGAAGGCCCGGGAGAGGGGGATCGTTTCGGATGAACCCCTGGCGGAGCACCAGATCGACCACCTCATCTTCGAGCCGGGGTTTTCGACCGCGGACCAGATCACCGACATCTCCGGGCGAGGCGTTGGGATGGACGTGGTGAAGAAGTCCATTGAGCAGTTGCGGGGAAAGGTCGAGATCTTCTCCCAGGAGGGGAAGGGCACCCGGTTCATCATGCGCGTTCCCCTCACCCTTGCCATCATGGATGGCATCATCGTGCGGGTGGGAGAGGAGCGGTATATCATCCCCACCGTTTTTGTAAAAGAGACATTGAAGCCACGGAGGGAGGAGGTCTATTCGGTTCACCAGAGAGGCGAGCTGGTCAAGGTCAGGGAGAGTCTGCTGCCCTTGGTCCGCCTTTACCAGATCCTCGGCGTGGCCACGGCAAAGCAGAATCCATGGGAGACTTTGCTCATCGTAGCGGAGAACGAAGGGGTTCAGAAATGCCTGATGGTGGACGACCTGGTCGGGAAGCAGGAGGTCGTGATCAAGAATTTAGGGGAGAAGTTGAAGGATTTGAAGGGGGTGGCCGGAGCCACCATCATGGGGGATGGAAGGGCGGGCCTCATCCTCGATATCCACGGCCTTTTTCAGATCGATCAGGGGCCTTCCCCGAGAAACGGAGGCGGTGGGGTAGCCCTCCGATCCTGATGAAAATGTCTTGCAAGGGGGGGAGAAGATTGGGTAAAAAGGGGATATCCAAATTTCATTGACGAGGATGGCCGACCATGAGAGACATCACCCTGTTTACCGTGGTTCCCCGGATGCCCGAGAGGTTGAGACCCTTGGAGGAGATGGCGAGAAACCTCTGGTTCGCCTGGAATTTGGAGGCCATCGACCTTTTCCGGTCCATCGATTCGAACCTCTGGGAGGAGAGCGGGCACAATCCCGTGGCCCTTCTCGGAAAGCTCGAAAAGGAGCGGATCGAGGAGCTCGTGGCCGACGAGGGATTTTTGCTCGAGATGGACCGAATCTATCAGGAGTTCAGACATTACTGCCTCGAGAGGAAACCCTACCAATTCGGCCTTGAGACCCCTGCCGATTTCACCGTCGCCTACTTTTCTGCCGAGTATGGCCTGACCGATTGTTTGCCCATCTATTCCGGGGGGCTCGGGGTCCTCTCTGGCGATCACTTGAAATCGGCGAGCGATCTCTGCATCGATGTCGTGGGCATCGGCCTCCTCTACCAGAAGGGGTATTTCCGCCAATACCTGAATGCCGACGGCTGGCAGATGGAGACCTATCCGGATAACGATTTTCACATCCTCCCCGTCGAACTCGTCAGGGATTCCCAGGGAGCCCCGCTCTCCCTCTGGGTGGAGATCGAGGAACGGAAAGTGACGGTCCGGATCTGGAAGATCCAGGTGGGCCGGGTCCCGCTTTATATGCTCGACACAAATACGGTAGAAAACGAAGAGAGAGATCGGGACATCACCTCCACCCTGTACGGAGGGGATGGGGCGATGCGCCTGAAACAGGAGGTGGTCCTCGGCATCGGCGGCATCCGGGCCCTGGAACGGCTGGGCATCACGCCTTCGGTCTATCACATGAATGAAGGCCACTCCGCCTTTGCCCTCCTCGAGAGGATCCGCTCCCTCATGGAGAAACACCCCCTCTCCTTTGATGAGGCGAGGGAGGCGGTTCGCACCAACAGCGTCTTCACCCCCCACACGCCGGTCCCCGCCGGGATCGATGTCTTCGACCGCAACCTGATCGCTTCGATCCTGGGGCCCTATATCCGCACGCTTGGCATTTCGATCGATGATTTTATGGCGATGGGGATCGAGGGGGAGAGGGGGGCGGACCGGAGCTTCAATATGGCGGTCCTGGCCCTCAGACACTCAGCGAGATCGAACGGCGTCAGCCAACTCCACCGGACCGTCTCCAGGCGGATGTGGAGCCACCTCTGGCCGCAGGTGCCCGAGGCCGACATCCCGATCGACTCCATCACGAACGGGATTCACACCCCGTCCTGGATTTCAAACGACCTGGCCGGTCTTCTCGACCGCTACCTCGGAAGGCGCTGGGCAGAGGACCCTGACAACCGGAAGATCTGGGAGAGGGTCGATCGCATTCCCGATTCGGAACTCTGGCGGACCCACGAAAGGCGGAGGGAGCGTCTGATCAGCTTTGCCCGGCGGAGGCTGATCGAACAGCTCCTCCATCGGGGGGCCAAGAAGGGAGAGGTTCAGAAGGCCTCCGAGGTCTTGAACCCCGAGGCCCTCACCATCGGATTCGCCAGGAGGTTTGCCACCTACAAAAGGGGAGACATGATCTTGAGCAATCCGGAACGCCTGGCGAAGATCCTCAATGATCCTCAGCGCCCGGTCCAGATCATCTTCTCCGGCAAGGCCCATCCCCAGGACCATCCGGGGAAGGAGGTGATCAAGAATATCATCCATCTGGCCCGGAGGCCCGAGTTCAGGGATCGGATCGTCTTCATCGAAGATTATGATCTCAATGTGGCCCGTTACCTCGTCCAGGGCGTTGACGTCTGGCTCAACAACCCCCGACGCCCCCTCGAGGCGTGCGGGACGAGCGGGATGAAAGCCGCGGCCAACGGCGCCCTCAACCTGAGCATCCTCGACGGGTGGTGGGCCGAGGGCTATGCCTCCGGTCTGGGATGGGCGATCGGCGGGGGAGAGGAGTATGAGGATGAGGAGCTTCAGGATCGGATCGAGAGCGAGGCGACGTACGACCTCCTCGAAAAGGAGATCGTCCCCCTCTTCTATGAGCGAGGCCGGGACAACCTGCCCCGAGAATGGATTCAGATGATGAAACAGTCGATGAAGACCCTGGCCTCCTACTTTAACACCCATCGGATGGTTCAGGACTATTTCCATCAGTTCTATTATCCCCTCTCCTCCTTGTGGGATCGGATCCGGGAAGACGGGTTCAGGGGCGTCCGGGAGCTCGTCCGCTGGATGAACAACCTGAGGGCGAACTGGGGTCGGATTGAAATCCTGGAAAAGAGGAGCGAAGTGAGGAGGAGCCTGGCCCTCGGCGAGTCCCTCTGGGTGGAGGTGGATCTCAGGCACCCAGGGTTGATCCCCCAGGATCTGAACGTCGATCTCTACTGGGGGCCGGTCAACTCAAAGGCCGAATTCTTGGACCGTTTCTTCGTCCCCATGCGTCCCGAGAAACAGAACGGACCGCTGACGACCTTTCGGGGGGAGATCCCTTGTCAGAGGGTCGGCCGCTTCGGGTTCCGGATTCGGATCCTCCCCCACCATCCTTTTCTGAGCAACCCCTTCTCCATGGGCTTGATGTTGTGGGGGTAGAGGGGGGATGAATGGATACGTTCATTGCCAGGCAACCCATCTTCGATATGAAGATGAGGGCCTATGGTTATGAACTTCTCTTTCGTTCGGGGCTGGAGAACGTCTTTCGTCACCCCGATCCCAATCAGGCCTCCTCCAAGGTGATCTCGGATACCTTCTTCCTCCACGACCTCGCTTCCCTCACCCGGGGGAGGAGGGCCTTCATCAATATCACCCGGGACCTCCTCCTCGAGGAGCTTCTCTTCCTCATTCCGAAGGAGAAGCTCGTGGTAGAGATCCTCGAAAATGTCCCGCCCGACGAGGAGGTCGTCCGGGCTTGCGAAAAATTGAAACGGGCCGGATACCTCCTGGCGATGGATGATTTTGTCTACGACGAGCGGTACCAACCTCTGATCCGGCTGGCCGATTTCATCAAGGTCGACTTCTTGGCCACGAAGGAAGCCGAGCGGAGGGAGCTGGTCGAGCGGCTGAGCCCGTCGGGGGTTCGCTTTTTAGCCGAGAAGATCGAGACCGTCGAGATGTTCAGGGAGGCCAAGGCGCTCGGTTACAGCTACTGTCAGGGATATTTTTTCAGCCGGCCCAAGGTCATTTCGGGCAAGGACATTCCGGGGTTGAAGCTCCACTATTTACACCTGCTTCAGGAGATCCATCGACCCGAACTGGACTTTCCAAAACTGACCGAGATCGTCCGGAGGGAGGTCTCCCTTTCCTATAAACTCCTCCGCTATATCAATTCGGCCTTTTTCGGCCTGAGAAATAAGATCTCCTCTTTGAAACAGGCCCTTCTCCTTCTTGGGGAGAGGGAGATTCGGAAGTGGATTACCCTTGTGACCCTTGCCACCTTAGGGGAGGATAAGCCCGAAGAGATCGTTCTTCAGTCGATCTTGCGGGCGAAGTTCTGCGAATCCCTCGCCGGGTTGAGCGGTCTCTCCGACCGGTCGGACGACCTCTTCTTGATGGGGATGTTCTCCATGATCGACGGCCTGCTCGACCGGCCTTTGTCCGAGATTCTTGAGGGCCTCCCGATCGCAGAGGAGATCAAGGGGGCCCTCTTGGGAGAGGAGAACCGGTTAGGAGGTATCTATCAATATCTGCTTGCCTATGAACAGGGTAGGTGGGAGAGGCTTTCCGAGCTCGGAGACCGACTCCGGATCGATGAAACGAAGGTCAGTTCCCTTTATCTTGAAGCGGTGCGTTGGAGTTCTAAGTTCTTGGCCTCCTGATGAAGCGGCCTGGGGATCATCGAGGGGGCCGACCGTAGCGCGCCTGGCCAAAGCCCGCCCGATGGGCGGCGCGTTTCCTTCTTGGAACAGGGACGTCAATTCGTTGACATGTCTCCTACTGATCCGGGGTTGAGTCTTGGGCAGGCCATCGGGTTTTTAGAGCCAATTCGTATTTAAAATCATTGGGTTAAAAAATCCTTAGAAAGAAGAGGGTCGAAGAGGCTCTTGGCACAGGCTGTGCAATTTTGTTTGATTGAGAAATGAACCAGGAGATGGCGAAGGAGGTTTCATGGAAAGGGAACCGGCGTTTGAATCCCTCTCGTTTGCCCCTCTTTACGAAGAGACGAAGAGGAAACTAAAAGAGGTCACCCTCCTCTATGAGTTGACCCAGATCTCCCATTCAGCCTTGAGCGTCGATCAGATGCTCGGGGAGATCGTCCTCGGTCTTTGTGATTTTTTTAAATTCGAGAGGCTTGCGGTTTTGTTGATCGAGGAGGCCACCGGCCGATTCATACTCCATCCCGCTTCGGTCGGATTCTCGAAGGAGGAGATGGAGAGGTATTGCCTCGGGACGGGAAAAGGGATTACGGGGTGGGTGGCCGAAAAGGGCGTCGGCCTGTGGGTTCAGGATGGGCAAACGGATTCAAGAGATTTTGGAGACCGAAAGGATGTCGGGTCCGAAATGTGTGTCCCTCTCCTCGCAGGAGGGAAGGTGATCGGATTGCTCGATGTGCAGAGCGATAAGGGCCGCGCCTTTACGGAGGAGGAGTTCCGTCTTTTCGAGAAGGTTGGAGAGCACCTCGGACAGATCCTCGAGAGTGCCCAGTCTGAGGAGCGTTACCGGACCGTGGTGGAGAGCGCCCTCGATGGGGTCCTGGTGATGGGAGAGGACCATCGATTGACCTACGTCAACGAGAGGTTTGCCGGCCTTGTCGGCTACGAGAAGGAGGAATTGATCGGCCTCAACTTTCTCGCCTTGCTCGATCCGGAAAGCCAGAGACGATGGGAAGAGAGGGCTCTTTCCTCCTCCCAAGGCCCATCTGCCGCTTCCCCGTGTGAACTTCGCATCCTCCGGAAGAACGGCGAGATCCGGATGGTGGAGATGAACGCCACCCAGATTCGGGATCTCCATGGCAACCAAACCCAGATCGCCTTTTTGAAGGACATCACCGAGAAACGAAGGATGGAGGAGCAGCTCCTCCAGGCCGAGAAATTGAGGGCCCTTGGAGAGATGGTGAGCGGGGTGGCCCATGACTTCAACAATGCCCTTTCCATCATCTTAGGAAACGCCCAGCTTCTTCTGCTGGGTTCGAAAGACCCTGAGCAGATTCACACTTTGAAAGTGATCGAGAGGGTGGCCAAGGAGAGCGCCCAACGGGTTCGACGACTTCAGGAGTTCACCAAGAGCCAGGCGAGACAGGATCTTTCCCGAGTGGACCTCAACGCCCTCGTGAGAGAGGCCGTCGAGATCACCCAACCCAAATGGCGGGATGAGGCCCAAAGAAAGGGCCTCGCCATCGAGGTGAGGACGAACCTCGGAACCATCCCCCATGCCGCAGGAGACATTTCTGAGCTGAGGGAGGTCCTGATCCATCTGCTTTTGAACGCGATCGAGGCCATGCCTGAGGGGGGGACGATCGAGATCCAGACCTATCATCGAAACGGAAAGGTCTATCTCGCCCTTTCGGACACCGGCCAGGGCATGACCGAAGAAGTCCGAAAGAAGATCTTCGAACCCTTCTTCACCACCAAACCCTTCACCCACAGCGGCCTCGGGTTGAGCATGGCCTATGGCGTCATCAAACGATTCGGAGGGGAGATCGAGGTGATGAGCGAACCCCAAAAGGGGACCACCTTCCTGATCTCGCTCAGGACCGATGCCGTTGCCAACCCTCCCGAGGAATCGGCGGAGGCGGCGATGACCCACAGAAAAGCAAGGATCTTAGTGATCGAGGACGAACCCCAAGTCAGGGAGATCCTCTGCCGGGGCCTCTCAGCCTTTCAGCACCAGGTGACCGAGGCCCCGTCCGGAGAACAGGGGATCAAGCTTTTTCAGGAGAAGGAGTTCGACCTCGTCCTGACCGATCTGGGGATGCCCCACCTTTCGGGGTGGGAGGTCTGCAAGATCATCAAGAGCCTCCGATCGGACGTGCCGGTGGGGATGATCACCGGATGGGGAGAGGAGATCGATGAGCTGAAGCGGAGGGAGAGCGGGGTCGATTTCATCATCTCGAAACCTTTCGACCTGTCCCGGGTCCTTTCCCTGGTCGCCCGATCGATCGAGCAGAATTCCGCCTCCTCCTTATCCAAGTTGCCTTGAATCGGCCCCATTTTTCATTTAAGATATCCCAACCGTGGGTGATCCGAAGGAGCTGATCCGACAGTATATGACCTTGGCCGAGATCGGCCGGATCGTGAGTTCCTCCCTCGAATTCGATGAGGTCTGCGAACGATTTGCTCTCGCCGTCCAAAAGCTCATCCCTTTCGACCGCATCGCCATCGTCCTCTTAGAAGCTGACCAAGGAACGCTCACCTATCAGTATGTCAAAGGCGTGAGGGTCCCCCAGTGTGAGGTCGGAGACCGGGGAAAGATCGAAGGGCCCCTCGTTGAAAAGATCCTCAAGACCCGCAAAGGGCTACTGATTCAGGGAAAGGAGATCGAGAGGTGGACCGAACAGGATGAGAGGCTTTTCCAAACCCTAAAGGCCGGGCTTCGTTCCATGATCTCCGCCCCATTGATCTTCCGAGGGGAGGTGATCGGGATCCTCCATCTCCGGGCCAAGAGGCCGGAGGCCTATACCCCCACCCATCTCAAACTGGCCGAGGAGATAGGCCTCCAGATCTCTGGGGCCCTGGGCAGTGCCAAGCTCTTCCAAGAACATCGGCGGCTTGGAGAGAGGATGTTCTTCCAGGCCTCCTTGTTGGATCAGGTCCGCAACGGGGTGATCGCGACCGATTTGAAACGGAGGATCCTTTTCTGGAATCCCTTCGCCGAGCGGCTCTTCCTTTGGAAAAAAGAGGAGATCTATCAAAAGGAGATTACGGAGGTCCTCTCCGAGGAGAGCCTCGTCACCTTGAAGCAGTCCGGCTACTGGGAGGGCGAATGCGTGGGCATCCGAAAGGATGGGACCACTTTCCCCGTCCACCTCACCAATTCGATCTTCAGGGACGAAAAAGGGAAGATCAGGGGCATGATCTTCGTCGTCAATGATATGACCGACCGCAAACGGATCGAGGACCTGCTCAGGGCCTCGGAGGAACGATATCGGAGTCTCTTTGAAGAGTCGAAAGATGCTATCTTCATCACCTCTTTAGAGGGAAGGTTTATCGACATCAATCCTGCCGCGGTGGAGCTTTTCGGGTACGATTCGAAGGAGGAGCTCCAACAGGTCGATATCGCACGGGACCTCCACCTCGATCCCACGGGCCGGGAGAGGGTGGTCGGGCTCTTGAACCAGGAGGGGTTCGTAAAAGACCTCGAACTCGTCCTGAAGAAAAAGGGGGGCGAAAGGGTCACGGTCCTCATGACCGCAACGACCATGCGAAATGAT
This sequence comes from Thermodesulfobacteriota bacterium, assembly GCA_026415035.1. NCBI lineage: Bacteria > Pseudomonadati > Thermodesulfobacteriota > Thermodesulfobacteriota bacterium. The sequence continues at coordinate 117,543 of JAOAHX010000007.1, forward strand.
CGGGGCGAGATCGTTGGATACCGAGGGATCTTAAGGGATGTCACCGAGAGAAAGGCGCTGGAAGAGCAGCTCGTCCAATCTCAGAAGATGGAGGCGATCGGAATGCTGGCGGGAGGGATCGCCCACGATTTCAATAATCTCCTGATGGTGATCCAGGGGAATGTGGAACTGGGGCTGATGAACCTGGACCCGTCCCATCCGGCCTATGACTCCCTGCTCAAGATCGAGGAAAGCACCCAGAAGGCGAGGGGCCTCACCCGCCAACTCCTCGCCTTCGGCAGGCGTCAGGTCCTGAACCCGAAGGCCCTCGATGTGGCCGAGGTCATCGGGAACCTTTCGAAGATGGTCTCCCGCCTCATCGGCGAGGACATCGAACTCCGGATCGAGATCAAACCTGGCCTCCACCTCATCTATGCCGACCCCTCTGCCCTCGACCAGGTCCTGATGAACCTGATCGTCAATGCCAGAGACGCCATGCCCCGGGGAGGGGTCCTCACTCTTCAGGCCCTCAATGTCCACCTCGGTGAGGCCTTCTGCCACCAGCATCCCTTCGTCACGCCCGGGGATTACGTCCAGATCTCGGTCATCGACACGGGCATGGGCATGGACGAGGCGACCTGCCTGAGGATCTTCGAGCCCTTCTTCACCACAAGGGAGAAGGGCTCTGGTTTAGGTCTTTCGGTCGTTTACGGGATCGTGAAGCAACATAACGGCCATATTTTCGTTTCCAGTCGACCGGGTGAAGGGACCCGTTTCGACCTCTATTTCCCCGTTCATCGGGAGGCCCTCCCTCCGGAGACGGTGGAGAGTGTGCCTGAGGAGATCCCCCGGGGGCACGAGACGATCCTGATCGCAGAGGACGAGAAGGAGATCCGGGAGCTCTTGAAGGTCCTCCTCGAAGGCCTGGGCTACCGGGTCTATATGGCCAAGGACGGAGAGGAGGCGGTAAGCGTCTTTCGTGCCTACCGAGAGGAGATCGACCTTGTCATCCTCGATGCGGTCATGCCCAAAATGAACGGCCCCCAGGTCTATGAGGAGATCGCCTCCTCGTCGGATCTGCCCTGTCTTTTTCTCTCGGGATATAGCGAAGAGATCGTGGAGAGGTATTTCGACCAGAGTTTGAATATCCCCATCCTCCACAAACCCGTCTCCCTCCGGGAACTCGGCCTGAAAGTGAGAGAGATCCTGGATGGGGCTCCGAAGTCCCCCAAAAAGGTCTGACCTCCCCTCAAGAAAATCGAGAGAAATGCCGATAACACCTTTGGTTAGCGCTTGAAGGGGGGGAGGTCTATCTATTCGATGGAAGTCCTTGCGCTCGATGCGATCAAGCCAGGGATGGTCCTCGGAGGGGATGTTAAGGATCGCAATGGACGAATCCTCCTTTCGGCTGGGTCGGAAATTACCGAGAAACACCTGAGAATCTTCCGGATGTGGGGGGTTCACACCGTTGCCGTCCAGGATCATGAACGAGCGGAGCCTTCCTCGACGGGAGAGTCCGAGATCGATCCGGTCCAATTTCAGGCGGCGGAAGAGAAGGTCAGGGCCTTATTCCGCCATCATGATCTGAACCATCCCTTCCTCAAGGTGTTGTTTCGGCTTGCGACGCTCGAATATCTTTCCCGCGGGGAGGGTAGGGGCCGTGGTGCTTAATCCCCAGGACCTTCTGAAGGGGTATCTCGAGGTCTCGTCGCTTCCGATGATCTATTATAAGATCGACGAGGTGATCCACCGGCCCAACACCTCCATGGCCGATATCGGCAAAATCGTCAGCCAGGATCCGGGCCTGACGGTCCGGTTGCTCCGGTTGGTCAACAGTGCCTTCTACAATTTTCCCTCCAAGATCGAAACGATCACCCAGGCGCTCGTCATCATCGGGACGCAGCAGTTGAGGGAGCTGGTCCTGGCCACCTCGATCATCCACCTCTTCCAGGGGATTCCAAAGGACCTGGTGAGCATGGAATCGTTCTGGCGCCACAGCATCGCCTGCGGTCTGGCCGCCAGGGCCTTGGCCTCTTATCGAAACGAGGCGAACGTCGAACGGTTCCTCATTGCGGGGATGGTCCATGATATCGGCCGACTCATCATGTATAAAAAGATCGGCGATCTCTCCCGGTGTGCCCTCATCCAGTCCAGGGCCAAAGGCACCCCTCTCCTTCAGGAGGAGAGGGAGGTGATCGGCTTCGACCATAGCCAGATGGGACGAGTCCTCCTCCAGGCCTGGAAACTGCCCCAGAGCCTTGAGGAGGTGGTGGCCTATCACCATCACCCCCAACGGGCCGACCATTATCCCGTCGAAGCGGCCATCGTCCACATCGCAGATATTCTCATCAACGCCCTCCAATGGGGGACGAGCGGCTCCCATCAGGTTCCTCCTTTTGAACCCTCGGCTTGGGATCTTCTCGATCTATCCCCGGCCATCTTGCCCCCCTTGCTCTCGCAACTGCGGAGCCAGGTCCAGGAGGTCGTCCATTCCATTTTGGGAGGCATGGAGGGATGATCCAGACCATTGGAGCCTATCAGGATCGGATGGCCTCGGAAGAAAGGCTAAAGAACCTCGAGGTCCAGAACCGGTGGATGGTCGAGGCCCTCGAGTGGATGGTCTCCCTGAGCGAGGTCATGGTCGGTTTTGCCCCCGATCAGGGACCGACGAAGATTTTTAATACCGCCAGGCTCTACCTGAAGCGGTTAATCCCCTTTCAATGCCTCTCTTTCCTGACCGTCAACGAAGAGGATTTCGATTTCACCATCGCCTTTTGCGAGCCCGAGGCCGATCGCCCCCTCCTCCAGAGGGAGATCGAGGGACAGATCGCCAAGGGTCACTTCGCCTGGGCCCTTCAGCAGAATCGGAATTTGACCGTCCCCGCAGACCAGTTCGAGGCCAACCTCCTTCTCCACCCCTTGGTCACGCGGACCAGCGTCGTGGGTCTCTTTGCAGGCGTGCTCTCCAGGGGGAAGGAGTATCTGAGCGATGTGGAATCCAACCTCCTCACCCTCGTCCTTTACAACACGGCCCAAGGCCTCGAAAATGCCCTCCTTTACCAGAAGATCAACGAGCAGAACCGAAACCTCGAAAGGATCGTCCAAAAGAGGACGGAGGAACTCCAGCACGCCCTGGAATTGGCTAAAGAGGCGAGCGTGGCCAAGGGGATGTTTTTGGCCAATATGAGCCATGAGATCCGGACTCCCCTCAATGCCGTGGTCGGCTATACGGAGATGCTTCTGGAAACCGGCCTCAACGAAGAGCAGTTCGATTATGCCATGACCATCCGGTCGAGCGGAGAGGCCCTGCTCGCCCTCATCGACGATATCCTCGACTTTTCGAAGATCGAGGCAGGCCAGCTTCGGCTCGAGCGGATCGATTTCGACCCCGAGATGGTGATCTACGAGGTCTGTAAGATGGTCTGCCCGAAGATCGGGCGGAAGCCCGTAGAACTCCTGTGCCGGATCGGCGAGGACCTCCCTACCTTCGTCAAAGGAGATCCCCATCGTTTCAGGCAGGTCCTGCTCAATCTGGTAGGCAATGCCGCAAAATTCACGGATGCGGGCGAGATCGAGGTGGCCATCCATCCCGAGGCGGAGGAGGCCGATCGGTTAAAACTCCATGTGAGGGTCCGGGATACGGGCATCGGCATCTCCAAGGAGAAGCTCGGGGTGATCTTCGATCTCTTCCAGCAGGCCGACGGCTCTACGACCCGGAAGTACGGGGGAACGGGACTCGGGCTGGCCATCTGCAAGCAGATTTCGAGGGCCATGGGGGGAGATGTGTGGGCGGAAAGCGAACCCGGTCAGGGCAGCCTCTTTCACTTCACCGCCTGGGTCGAAAAGTCCGAAGGGGCCAAGGTGAGACGGTTTACCTCTCCGTCTCTTTCGAACAGAAGGGTGCTCTTGATAGACCCCCACCAGACCCGAAGGGAGCTGATCGAGACGGTCCTCCGGGGGGCCGGGGTCGAGGTGATCTCTTCCGAAGACGGCCAGGAGCTGGGGTCGGACAGTTTTTCCTCCATCGATCTCTGCCTCCTCGATGCCGACCACCCGAGCGGATTCAGGATGGCCAGGAAGATCAGAGGAGCTGGATGGACCACGATCCCCCTCCTCAGCATCACCCCTCCTTTGGAACAGAACGCCCAGAGATTCAAAGAGGAAGGGTTTTTGGGTTTTCTCAACAGGCCTCTTCGGCGGGACCGCCTCTTCGAAATCCTCCTGCGATTTCTTAAAGAAGAGAAGCCGACGAAGGAGCCGGCCGGGATCCAGAACCGGCGGGAGGAACCCTTGACCGCCCATCTCCCGCGCCGGATCCGGGTCCTTCTGGCCGAAGACAATCCCGTCAATCAGAGGATGATGGTGAAGATGCTCGACAAATTGGGTTGTCATGTCGATACGGTGGTCAACGGCATCGAAGCCATCCGTCGGGTGGAGCAGTCGACCTATGACCTGGTGTTGATGGACTGCCAGATGCCCGAGATGGATGGCTATACGGCCACGGCCGAGATCCGCAGGCGAGGCGGGACCTTCCTCGAGATCCCGATTATAGCGGTGACCGCCCATGCCTTGGCCGAAGACCGTGACCGGTGCATCAAAGCGGGGATGAATGACTACCTCTCTAAACCCGTTCAAAAAGAGGTCCTCGTCGAGACGATTCGGAAGTGGGTTCGAGATTGAGGATCGGCGGAAAAAATGCTCATCATCAGAAGGGGGAACAATATGGACCTCAAGACGTTGGCCGAACAAGTGGATTTGGAAGTAGAGGAGTATCGGGAGATGATCGAGCTCTTTCTCCAGACGGTGACCCTTCAGCTCCATCATCTGAAAGCCGCCCTTGAAACGGGGGATAGTCAAAAGGTCGCAGAGACGGCCCACTCGATCAAAGGCTCCTCGGCAAGCCTCGGTTTGACCCAGATCTCAGGGATGGCAAGAGGGATGGAGCTCAAGGCCCGCGAGAACAACCTGAACGAAGCTGCCCTGGCCTTTCAAACGATCAAAGCCGAAATCCACCAGATCGCCCAGTGGGTGTCAGATCTCCGATAGGAAAGGGACCCGGAGGAGAGGAAGACCAATGGAACGAAAAAGCCTTGTCGTCGATAATGACCCCATCATGTTGAAGTGGATGTCAAACTTTCTTGAAAACGAGGGATATCAGGTCGTCACCGGAGAGGATGGATTGGAGGCCCTCAATCTTCTGAAACATTACAAGCCGGATATCATCTTCGCCGACCTCATCATGCCCAATATCGATGGAGAGAAACTCTGCCAGGTCATCCGGAGGGACCCGGGGTTGAAGGATGTCTTCCTGGTGGTCTTTTCCGCGGCAGCTCCGGAGGAGAACCTCCATCTTTACGACACCGGCGCAGATGTCTGTATCGCAAAGTCCTCCTTCGACAAGATGGCCAAACAGATTCGAAAAGCCCTCGAGGAATATCAAAGGAGGGCGCGTCATGCGGCCTCAAAGCCTCTGATCGATTTTGACGATGCCTTTCCCCGGCAGATCACCCGGGAGTTGCTCAACAGCCGGAAGCATTTCGAGCTGATTCTCAGGAGCATGGAGGAGGGCATACTCGAGATCACACCTCAAGGCCAGATCATCTATAGTAATCCCTCGGCCCTCTCTCTGGTCGGGCTTCCAGAGGAGAGGCTCCTGGCTTCCAATTTCATCGAACTGTTTCAGGAAATGGACCGGGAGAAGATCAAGGGATATCTCTCCTCCCTTGAGACCAACGGGCGGAGAATCAAGATCGATCCTCCCCTCCCGTTGAACGGAAAACAGATCTCGCTGACCTTGCTCTCCATCCCGGATGAAGACAACCGGACCACCATTGTCCTTCTCAAAGATGAAAGTGAGCGGAAGAAGATGGAGGCCCAGCTCCTACAGGCCCAGAAGATGGAGGCGATCGGGACGCTGGCAGGTGGAATCGCCCATGACTTCAACAACCTCCTCATGGTGATCCAAGGGAATGTCTCGCTGATGCTCCTCGACACCGAACCCTCGCATCCCCATTACGAGATGCTCAAGGCGATTGAAAAGAAGGTTCAGAGCGGTTCGAAATTGACCTCCCAGCTCTTAGGATACGCCCGGAAAGGGCGTTACGAGGTCAAACCCCTTCTGTTGAACCCGTTGGTGAAGGAGACCGCGGAGACCTTTGGCCGGACCCGGAAGAATATCGTCCTCCATTTCGATCTCGATGAGGACCTCCATACGATAGAGGCCGATCCGGGACAGATCGAACAGGTACTCATGAACCTGCTCGTCAATGCAGGGGATGCCATGCCCCATGGAGGGGAGCTATACCTGAAGACCCTCAATGTTACCCATCGAGAGATCCAGAGCGAAATCTACGAAGCGGCCCCCGGCCACTATGTCCTCCTCTCCGTCAGGGATACGGGGATCGGCATGGATCAGAAGACCAAGGAGCGGATCTTCGACCCCTTTTTCACCACCAAAGGTCTGGGGAGGGGGACAGGGTTGGGTCTTGCTTCGGTGTACGGGATCGTCAAGGGGCACCAGGGATACATCAATGTTGAATCGGAATTGGGCAAAGGGTCAACCTTTTCCATCTTTCTCCCGGCTTCTGCCGAAAGGGTCGAGGCCCAGGTTTCGAAGGTCGAACAGATCGTCAAGGGCCAGGGGACGCTGCTCCTGGTAGACGATGAGGAGTATATCCTCGAGGTCGGAGAGAAGATTTTAAAGACCTTGGGGTATGACGTTCTGTTGGCGAACAACGGAGAAAAGGCCATCGAACTCTTCGAAGCCAACCGGGATCGGATCGACCTGGTCATCCTGGACCTCATCATGCCTTATAAGGGTGGACAAGAGACCTTTGACGAGATCAGGAGGATTAACCCGCGGGTGAAAATCCTCCTCTCCAGCGGTTACAGCATGGAGGGGCAGGCCGCGGAGATCATGAGAAAAGGATGCGAGGGGTTTATCCAGAAACCCTTCTCGATCCAAGAATTCTCCCAGAAGCTGAAGGAGATTTTGGATTCAAAACGGGGCAAGCCGTAGGTCTCGAGTTTTTAATAAAACTCCCTCCTCCCTTTTTCCCCGCATAACCCATCTTTAAGGTTTTTCCCTTTTCTGCCGAAAAGTCTATTGAACAGGTATTCTAGCCTTCCCCTTCTCTTCTTGAAGGAAGAAGGCCGGAGCTATCGGAAAATCCATCAAAACCGAAGAGGAAAGGGTTGAAGGAGGTGAGGGGGATGGTGAAGAAGCACAGTTGCAGGTTCTTTCGGCATGCCGAGGGGACCCACTTCGGTCTCGGCATCGGCTATTGCGACCTCGGGGTCATCTGGTCGATCTGTGATGGGGATGTGAAATTCTGCGAAACACCTCAGGAGATGATCCGGGTCTTCCGGAAGGATTGGGAAAGGAGGATGGAAAGGGCCATGGGGAACAGCCATCCGTGGTAAAAGGAGAGAGAATTAAAATGATTAATGGGGCGGCAAAACAGGGGATGGGAAGTCCCAGAAAAGCTCAAGGGAGCGAGAAGATGGAGGTGAAGTCGATGGTGGGTCGGGAGGGGAAGTATTTGACCTTTTCGTTGGGTTCGGAGGAGTATGGGATTGGGATATTGAAGATCAAGGAGATTATTGGGGTGATGCCGATTACGCCGGTTCCCCGGACGCCTTCGTATGTGAAGGGAGTGATCAATCTTCGGGGGAAGGTCATTCCGGTGGTGAATTTGCGTTTGAAGTTTGGGATGGAGGAGGTGGGGTATACGGATCGGACGTGTATTATTGTGGTGGAGGCGGGGGGTCAGGGGGGTTCGGCGTTGGTGGGGATTATCGTGGATTCGGTGTCGGAGGTATTGAACATTCGGGGTTCGGAGATTGAGGAGGCGCCTTCGTTTGGGGTGGGGTTGGAGGCGGGTTATATTTTGGGGATGGCGAAGATGAACGGAGGGGTGAAGATCCTTTTGGATATTGATAAGGTCCTTGGGGCCGAAGCACTCACTTCGGTGGAGCAGGCGGCATAGAATGCCGCAATTTGTCCGGCATCTGAAGGGGGGAAGGGGGTAAGAGAAATGAAGTTAACGCTCGGGAAAAAGATATTTTTAGGTTTCGGATTAGGGGTGGGTGCGTTGGTCATCATGAGTGTCTTGGCCTACACAGGTGCAAGGAGCATTTTATCAAATGCCAAAGCCGTCATGGATTCCAGAGAAGTTGACCGGATCATCACCCAATCCGAAGTGGACCATCTGATCTGGGGCCGGAAAGTGGTCAATGCCGTCATCG